>JACPWC010000065.1 GCA_016197225.1 Chloroflexota bacterium | reverse complement strand
GTTGGCAGACACGGCTGAAGGCATTGTAAAAGTGCTAGAATATCAGGCATGGGCTTTTTGTAGGGGTGAGTTGTGATCTTGGCCGATAACAACTCTACTACAAAAGCCCTTTCAGTTTAGCCAATTTTGGCGAAGGTATTGATAATGACAAGCTTATTAATAGTACAGGCTTCAAAGCTACGATTTGGAAGGGCAGTTGGGACGATGTTAGAGCGGCTTTCGACTTTGCCATGACCGAAGCTTTTGCAAAGGATGATGATGTTCGCCGGACGACCAGCATTGTATTAGGCGTTGGAGCTACTTTGGCCTGCGCGCCATTCGCTGGAGTTTACGCTTTGGGCTGTGGCCTCGCTGCTACATTAGTCACATCATCTATAGACTTTGGTGGATATGCGAAGGAATTGCAGAATTTCGTAGCTGACTTGCAATCTGACTTTAACTCTGGTCTCGGGAATATCCATTTGTATGGCGTTAATCATGTTACTTGCGGATATTGCGATGACCCGAGGTGGGTGTTGACGACTGATACTGGAAGAACCTATCAGTTATCTGAGTTTACCTACAATTTGGTTAGCGATGTCTTGTACGGTGCCGCTGGGACTACAAGCTGGTTGTGGGTAACCACCGCACTTAAGCCATAAATCTCAGCGAAGCTCAAAATCAATACTACACTGGAGATACCCCCAATATGAAGAAATATCCACCATACCTTGTGATGCCACTGATTGTTGGGGCTATAGCAGCTTACTTTTTAGTTCCTGCATTATTGAACTCCTTCGCAGGATATCGCCTGGGGCTTGGTATTTTAGGAATGGGATTAATCGTGGTGAGTCTGTTTCTGATAATGGTCTGTGATAAGACTTTGCAACAGGGCGCTACAGCAGGTATCAAGTTAATCCTGCTGTACACCATAGCGGTATTGGCAGGTTTTTCGGGTGCCATTGTACTGGGCAATGTGCTGTTTCGATGACGGAGCAGCCCCTAGTTTTCGCATCCTTGTAGTGCCACTCGAAAATGTAGCATGCCATGAAAACACTGCTTGCTTCGGTTCTCCCGAGTAACCCGTGTTCTTTTTCCGGCGGCAGGACAGCACGGATTTTCAGAATGAACGGATCGCGATCCGCCCATTCTGGAAATCCGTGCTTTTGTGACGGTAACCTGCTCTCCAAAGTCAAGCCGGACGGGAGCGGGATGCTTTACCTGGGCGGGCTGTAACGAAGTGGACTTCACACGGCCTGCCTGAGTTCAGCCGGGCAAGCCGCCTTCTTTTTCGCCCATCTCTTTCCCGCTTGCGTGATCTCCCTCCATCCTGTAAACTCTCCTCACCAAACTTAATCGCACTAGACCCTAAGGGTTGTAAAAGAACACCCGGCAGTTTGATTATCCACAGATTACGCAGATTTTCACAGACGAATTGAACAAATCTGCGCCAATCTGCGAAAATCTGCGGATTAACTCTTTGACAAGCTCTAAGGGTTTGGCCGGCGCAGGAGACAAGCTTATGGCTGGCGGAAAAGACAAGGCGCTTGACGCGGCTTTATCTCAAATCAAAAAGAAATATGGCGATGGGGCGCTGATGCGCCTCGGCGAGGCCACCCACCTGGCGGTTGAGAGCATTCCCACCGGCTCCATCTCGCTCGATATTGCTCTGGGCATCGGCGGCGTGCCGCGCGGGCGGGTAGTGGAAATCTACGGCCCCGAGTCGTCGGGCAAGACGACGCTCTGTCAACACATTGTGGCTGAAGCGCAGAAGATGGGCGGCACCTGCGCTTACATTGACATGGAACACGCCCTCGACCCGGCCTACGCCGCCAAAGTGGGCGTGGACGTGGAGAACCTGCTCATCGCCCAGCCCGACACGGGCGAGCAGGCTCTGGAAATTGCCGATGAACTGGTGCGCTCCGGGGCGATTGATGTGCTGGTCGTCGACTCGGTGGCGGCCCTGGTTCCACGCGCCGAAATTGAGGGCGAGATGGGCGACGCCTCGATGGGCATGCAGGCCCGGCTGATGAGCCAGGCTTTGCGCAAGCTGTCGGGGGCCATCAAGCAGAGCAACACCTGCATGATCTTCACCAACCAACTGCGCCAGAAGATCGGCGTGATGTTCGGCAACCCGGAGACCACGACCGGCGGCATGGCCCTCAAGTTTTACGCCAGCGTGCGCCTCGACGTGCGCCGGATTCAGGCCATCAAGGACGGACAGGAAGTGGTGGGCAGTCGGACTCGCGTCCGGGTGGTGAAGAACAAAGTAGCCCCGCCGTTTCGCGAGGCCGAATTTGACATCATGTATAATGAGGGCATCAGCAGGATGGGCGACTTGATCGATCTCGGCACGACCCTGGAGATCGTCACCAAGCGCGGGGCGTTTTACACTTACAACGATACCCGAATTGGACAAGGCCGCGAGAACGCCAAGCGGTATCTGGGTGAACACCCGGAGATGGCTGGCGAGATCGAGAAGGCCATCCGGGCGCAGGCGTTGGCAAACGTTGGCGCCCCGATGCCCACCGGCAAGGCGGACGATGAAGAAGAGTCCGCAGAAGACGAAGAGTAAGTCGGGCCGGGCCACAACATCGCAAATAAACTCAGCGTAGAGAAGTATGACGGGGGTGCTCGCCTCTCGCAAAAGAGAGAAGACGCCAGGTGTTTTCGCGAAGCGGACACCAGGTGTCTATCAAAGAGGCCGAACACTTGATCAATTCAGGAAAGCACAGACTTTGCAGGGTGACAGGTTATGCACTTAACTCATGGCGATGCCTCCGTCCGCGAAAGCGGCGCGACGGCTGGCTTTGCTCTTTCTCCCTGCCGGGTTCGGGCAAGTTGAGCAGTTAACTGGCGTTTGCTGAATCGACAACCGCATACCCTCGAACGTTGAGTTTCCGCGTGTGAAGTTGCACACCGGGCGATGGCCGTGGCTTGGCGCAAGGTTGAGGCGCACCACGGCTTTTTGATTCAAGATTCGGCCACGAATTTCACAAATTGCCGCGAATTTTTTCTTCGTGAAAATTAGTGGAATTTGTGGCAGAGAAAATGGTAAAGGTAACGGCGCTCAAGGTGCAGGCCCGGAACAGAAACCGGGTGAACGTTTATCTGGACGGCGAGTTCGCGTTCGGGCTGGCGAAGATCGAAGCCGCCCGATTGAGAGTCGGCCAAACCTTGAACGAGGCCGACCTCGAGCGCCTCCAACAGGCCGACACGGTTGAGACGGCCTTCGAGAAGGCCATCCAGTTCATTTCCTATCGCTCGCGCTCCGAGGCCGAAGTTCGCCAGAACTTGAAGAAGAAGGACGTGGCCGAGGACGTGATTGAGGGCGTGCTGGCCCGGTTGCGGCGCGCCGGGCTGGTGGACGACGCCGGGTTCGCCAGGTCGTGGGTGGAAGCGCGCTCGGCCTCAAAGCCCAAGGGCAAGCGGGCGCTGAAGGTGGAACTGAGGCAAAAGGGCGTGCCGCAGAAAATGATTGAGAAGGCGCTGACCGGGGTGGACGATGTTGCGGCGGCCCGACAACTGGCCTCGGCCCGCGCCCCGCGACTCAAGGGCCTGCCGGAGCGAGACTTCCGGCGCAAGTTGAGCGAGTATCTGGCTCGCCGGGGGATTGATTACGAGACAATTTCCGAAGCCGTGGAACGCGCCTGGCGCGAACACGGCGGCGATTCTAATTCTACAGAAAGCGAGGACTGACCTAGCATGGAAAACTGGTTGTTGGCGATTGTGGTCGGTCTTGTTGTCCTGGCGCTTGGCGCAATAAGCGGTTACTTTATTGGCCTTCAGCAAATCAAAGCGAAGACGAAAGAATACGAAGCTGAGATTGAGCGCATCCGGGCAACAACCGAAGCCCAAAACCGTGAACTAGAGATCAAAGCCAAAGATGAACTGATCAAGAAGCGTGACGAACTGGAGGCCGAGAACGCCCGCCGCCGGGCTGAACTGGAAAAGTCGGAGGAGCGCCTGCAACGCCGCCGCGAGGAACTGGATCGGCGGATGGACAAGGTGGAGCGCGACACGCAGGCTCTCAACAAGCGCACCAGCCAGCTTGACCGCCGGACCTCGGAGCTGGACAAGAAAGAGGCGACGCAGTTGGCCGAACTGGAGCGCATTGCCGGGCTGTCTCGCGACGAGGCCAAAGCCCAACTGCTGGCAACGGTGGAGACGACGGCCCGCAACGATATGGCCCGCACCATCCGCCAGATTGAAGACGAAGCCAAAGCTGAGGGCGAGCGCCGCGCCCGCGAGTTGATCGCCGTCGCCATCCAACGGGTGGCAACGGATCAAGTATCTGAGTTGGCGGTGTCGGTCGTGCCTATTCCCTCGGACGAGATGAAGGGCCGTATCATTGGCCGCAACGGGCGCAACATTCGCTCGTTTGAAATGGCCGCCGGGGTGGACGTGATTGTGGACGACACGCCGGAAGCGGTGACGATCTCGTCTTTCGATCCGGTTCGCCGGGAAGTGGCCCGCCGCTCTTTAGCCAAGCTGATCGGCGACGGGCGCATCCACCCGGCTCACATTGAGAAGCTGGTAGACGACGCCCGCAAGGAAGTTGAGTCGGTGATCAAAGAAGCGGGCGAAGAGGCGGCCTACGAAGCCGGCGTGCCCGGCCTTCATCCCGAAATTCTGCGATTGCTAGGCCGGCTCAAATTCCGCACGTCTTACGGCCAGAACCAGTGGGCGCACTCGATTGAAACGTCGTTGCTGGCCGGGGTGCTGGCCGCCGAGATGGGCGCCGATGTTGCTCTGGCCAAAGCGGGCGGCCTCCTCCACGACCTGGGCAAGGCCATTGACCACGAAGTGGAAGGCACGCACGCCGCCATCGGCGCCGAGTTTGCCCGGCGCTACAACGTGAACCCCAAAGTGGTGAACGCCATTGCCTCGCACCACCACGAAGTGGATCAGGAGAGCGTGGAGGCCGTCATCGTCGAAGTGGCCGACGCCATCTCCGGCTCGCGGCCCGGCGCGCGGCGCGAGAGCCTGGAGTTGTACGTCAAACGCATTCGCACGCTGGAAGAAATAGCCTCCTCGTTCAAAGGCGTGGAGCAGGCTTACGCCCTGCAGGCCGGGCGTGAAGTGCGCATCATCGTCGAGCCGGACGACATTGACGACCTGGCGGCGATTGAACTCTCGAAGAACGTGGCCCGCAAGATCGAAGAAACCATGCAGTATCCGGGCCAGATTAAGGTGACGGTCGTCCGCGAGAAGCGGGCGGTGGAATACGCCAAGTAGTAGCAGTTGAGGCCGGTTTGGCCGTCGTGTGTTGGGAGCCTCCCGAAAGTCTGCGAACTTTCTTTCGGGAGGCTTTTTTGATTGCGGAACGTCATTTGCAAGCCGTCGAAAACGAGATTAAACTACCCCTGATGTGGACTCTGATCATCCGCTCATCTTCAGGTCAGCCGAAGGAATACATCCTCAAGCCCGGTAGGAACGTGGTGGGCCGCAACCCCGACACCGGCGTTTTTGTCCCCGACCGGTCGGCCTCGCGGGCGCACGCCGAGATCACCTACGACCCGCAGACCGAGGTTGTGACTCTTCGCGACCTGGACAGCACCAACGGCACTTACCTGAACCGGGAGCGCCTGACCGAGCAACGCACCCTGCGGCCCAACGACGTGGTTCGCATCGGCGAGCACGTCATCAGCGTCGTTTATCGAAGCGACAACAAATCAACCAGCCCGTTTGCCGGAACCCGCGAGCTGACCCGCGACGTGCTATTGGAGTCGCTCGATCAACATGCGGTGTTGATGTACGAGGTGGCCCGCCAGTTGAACACGGTGCTGGACATGGAGACGGCCCTGCGCGACATCTCCAAGTTGATGCAGACTTCGATGGGCGCAGACAAGTGCGAGGTCATCCTGGCCGCCCAGTTCGATCACCTCCACGAGTTGGGCTTTCCGACGACGATTGCCCAGACGGTTATTAACCAGAAAGCGACGGTCGTGATCCCGGAAATGCCTGCCGAGGCCGAGGCCGGCATGGGCCAGAGCGCCATGCTCCTGCGCGTCCGGTCGGTTCTGTGTGTGCCAGTCATCAGCGGCCCGGAATTGCTGGGGCTGATCTACATGTACAAGACCAGCCCCGAAGCCCGGCCTTTTGATCAGCGCGACTTGCAGTTGGCGGTGGCCATCAGCCATCAGGCGGCGCTCACTATTCAACGCGCCCAATACATGCAGTATGTGCAAAAGGAGCAATCCATCCGCCAGTTTTTGCAACGCTTCCTCTCGCCGCCCGAAGCCGAATTTCTGGTTCAGGATTACGTGCACACCGGCCATCTGCCCGGCCTTACTGAACAGCGCCTCACTGTCTTGTTCGCCGACCTCAAAGATTCTACCCGGCTGGCCGAGCGGGCCGGGGCGCGGCGCTTTGGCGAAATTCTCAGCCGCTATTATCAGGACGTGACTGAGACCATCTTCAAGCATGGCGGCCTGCTGGATAAATATATGGGTGACGGGGTGATGGCCGTGTTTGGGATGACGGGTAGCGAGGATGAACCCGAAGCCCGGGCCGTGCGGGCCGGGCTGGACGTTCTGGATCGGCTGGATGCCATCAACCAGTCGCAGACCGAGCAGATCGAAATCGGAGTGGCGATCAACACCGGCCTGGTGATGGCCGGATATGTGGGCACGACCGAACGCGTGGAGTTCACCGTCCTGGGCGACCCGGTAAATGTGGCCTACCGGTTGGAGTCGCATGCCCGCCCCAACCGTTTGTTCATCGGCCCGGCTACGACCGCCGCCGTTGCCGGGCAGTTCAACTTGCGCCGGTTAGGCCCGGTGGAAGCCAAGGGCCGCACCAAGCCGATTCAGGTGCATGAGGTGTTGAGGGAGTGAGGTTGGAAACACCGCGTTCATCCGCGTCCCATTTCCCGTTGGGGACGGGGTGCCTCATTTCGTTCGCGAAGCGTCCGTTGTTCTACCTCTTTCTCGGTCGCCCATAAAGAAACCAAAACTCCTCGCGGGAAAAGTCTGAGGCCAGATCGGCCTCCCAAATGAACTCGCCGGCGAAGAGCATGTTGCGAAGGCGCACATCAAGCGCGGCCAGCCGGGCGCGCAGTTTTTCGGTTTCGGCGCTTTGCGAGACGGCGAGGGGCATGAGCAGAGCCAGGTAGACCCGGGCGTTGACGGTGGTGTGATAGTTCTCAATGCAGGCGGCGGGACTTTCGGTACACTCGTCGAGGGTGGCCGTCCACACGTTGAGGCGGGAACTGATCTCCTTCAACGCCTTCTTCTCAATGTTGACCGGCCAGCGGCTGAAGAAGGCCTCGGCTTGCCGGTTGAGCTGATCGAACTCGCTGGCTTGAGCAGGCACAAGTTGATCGCGGCGGGCCGACAGCGTGCGGCGGACAAACAACAAGCCGCCAAGGGTAAGGGCGGGCATTTGCTGGCCGAAGGCCTGGCCGCCCATCGGCCAGTAAATCACATCCGATTTGAGATAAAGTTCAATCTCGGCCAGGAAGGCGCGGAGGGTGGCGAGGTCGGACTCGAGGGACATCAGGGTATAAAAGCAAAACGACAAACGTCAAGGATTCACGTTTGACGTTTGTCGTTTGACTTGTGTAAATATGTAGCAACTCGAAGCTACTTCAACCGTTCCAGCTTGCCGTATTCCGGGCGGCCCTGAACAGCTTGCCAGCGGGCGCTGACATCTCCCAGCCGCCATTCCCAAACCGTATTGCCCTTCGGGTCTTCATACTTGAAAGCCGGTTTGAGGTCGAGGATGTTGGCGACGCCGTTGGCGAGCGCCGGCGACTCGGGGCTGGTGCGCAGGAGGCACCACTGGCCGGGTTGCCATTCCAGTTCAACGCTGGAGTTTTGATAATGGCCCGCCATCAGAATGGGCGACTCGGCGCGCACGGTGTCGAGCCAGATGCCGCCGAAGCGCGCATCCCAAAAATTGGTGCGCACCCGCTCGGCAATGGCGTAAGCATTTTTCTCAGGGGTATTGTAGAACCAGGTTTTGGCCGTAGTTGTCATAGAGTTAGAGTGCTATTTGCGTCGTGGAGCGCCCACTCTCGTGGTGAGCGCCGACTTCACGGTTTCCAGGAGCTTCTCGCGTGAGATGGGTTTGACCAGATACTTGTAAGCCCCGGCTTCCATGCCTTCCACCATATCTTCAATGCGGCCCCGGGCCGAGAACATGACGACCGGTGGCGGATTTTCAAAGTCCTTCTTGATGATATTGAGAATGTCGAGGCCGGATTCGCCGGGCATCATCACGTCGAGGATGACTACGTCCGGGTTAAATTCCGACAGGAGCTGGATAGCCATCTGGCCGGTGTGGGCCTTGGCCACCTCGTAACCTGCCAACTGGAGCGTCATCTCCAGCAAAATAAGAGTGTCTTGTTCGTCGTCTACTACCAAAATTTTATGAGCCATAGCAACCTAATAAATTCGGCGGCGTTGCGCCTTCTGCCGCCACTCTAAAGCCGATTTGACCGTTTCGATGAGCGTGGCGCGCGGGATGGGTTTGACCAGATACTTGTACGCGCCTGCCTTCAGTCCTACGTCAATGTCGTCAACCCGGCCCGCCGCCGAAAGGAAAATAACGGGCGGCGGACTCTTGAGTTGCTTTTTGATGATTTCCAGAACTTCGAGGCCGGTCAAGTCTGGCATCATCACGTCCAGCAAAATTACGTCCGGCCTGAATTCTGAAGCCAACTCCACCCCGGCCTTGCCGGTGATGGCCGCCGCCACTTCGTAGCCTTCCAGCACAAGCGTGGCTTTGAGTAAATTCAGGGTTTCGCCTTCGTCGTCTACAACCAGAATTTTGCCGCCCATGGGCCTTATTGTAATGCAGACCCGACAGGTTTACAACCAAAACTTTGAGCCAGTTACAGCATCAACCTCAACGGCTCCTCAAGCTTCTTCTTGAGCGCCTGCATAAACTGGGCCGCCTCCGCCCCGTCGGTCACCCGGTGGTCGGCGGAAATGGTGGCCTTCATCCGCCAGCCTACGGTCAGCGCGCCGTCTTTCACTACCGGCGTCTGCCGGGCCGAGCCGACGGCCAAAATGGCCGCGTCGGGCGGGTTGATGATGGCGACGAAGGAATCCACGTCGTACATCCCCAGGTTGGAGATGGTAAACGTCGAGCCGTCCACGTCGTCCGGCTTCACCTTGCCATCACGGGCGCGAACGGCCATGGCCTTCACTTCGGCGGAAATTTGGGCCAGCGATTTGGCGTCGGCATCCTTGACCACCACCGTGAGCAAGCCGGCTTCCACCGAAACGGCGTTGCCGATGTTGATATGCCCATGCCGGACAGTATGATCACCGTTGAACGAGGCATTTAGATTCGGGTAGTCGCGCAGAACCAGGGCGGCGGCTTTGACGACGAAATCGTTGACCGATAGTTTGCCCCCTGGCGGGTCGCCCAGCATGGCGTTCAACTGCTTTCGCAAATCCAGCACCGCTTCCATGTCCACCTCAACGGTGACGTAGAAATGCGGCACGCTCGTCTTGCTTTCGGTCATACGGCGGGCGATGGCCGAGCGCAGTTTTGTGAGAGGAATGGTAATATCTTCGCGAGCGATGGAAACAGAAGGAAACGCGGGAAATGAAGGAACCGGGGCCGGGGCGGCTTTGGCGGCCAGGTGAGCTTCGATGTCTTTCTTAGTGACGCGGCCTTCGGGGCCGGAGCCTTTCACCTGGCGCGGATCGATTCCCAACTCGTCGGCCATGCGGCGGGCGATGGGCGAGATGCGCAGAAAGGTTGAGGCGCTAACGGCTGGCGTGGGCTGGCCGTTGGATTTGCCCGACGGCTGACCACTGACAACAGACGACGGCTGACTGATTGTCGTCTTTTGTCCTTCGTCTTTCGTCTTCCCCCCGGCCTGGGCGCGGAGCGACTCCACGTCCACCGCTTCGCCGGGGGCGGCGATCACGGCGATCAGCGCGCCCACTTTTTGGAACGAGCCTTCTTCGGCAAAGGTGGCGGCCACCACGCCGCTGACGAACGATTCAACTTCAACGGTGGCCTTGTCGGTTTCCACTTCGGCCAGCACTTCGCCCTTGTTCACCGGCTCGCCCTGCTTCTTCACCCAGCGCACGAGTTTGCCTTCGGCCATGTCGAAGCCGAGTTTGGGCATGGTGATCAGTTCGGCCATTACAACACCTCCTTGACGGCTCTGACAACGTCGGCGGCTTTAGGGATGGCGCTCTGTTCGAGTTCGCGGTTGTAGGGCAGAGGCACTTCAAGCTGGGCCACGCGCTTGATCGGCGCGTCGAGGTAGTCGAAGCACGCCTCGTAAGTGCGGGCCGCAATTTCTGCCCCGACGCCGAAAGACTTCCAGCCTTCTTCGACGATGACGGCGCGGTTGGTTTTCTTGAAGCTGGCAAAGACCGGTTCGAGATCGAGCGGGCGCAGAGTTCGCAGATCAACCACTTCGGCCTCGATGCCCTCGGTTGCCAACTGGTTGGCCGCCTCCATCGAGATTTGCAACATCTTGCTGTAGGTGACGATGGTCACGTCCTTGCCCTGGCGCTTGACCTCGCTCTGGCCGAGCGGCACGGTGAAGTCGCCGGCAGGCACTTCGCCACGCGCCTGGTAGAGTGTGGCGTGTTCGATGAAGAGCACCGGGTTGTCCTGCCGCAGCGCGGCCTTGAGCATGCCTTTGGCGTCGTAGGGCGTGGCCGGGGCGAGGACGTAGAGGCCGGGGAAGTGGGCGAAGATCACGTCGGGTGTTTGTGAGTGGGTGGCCCCCAGTTGGCGGCCACCGCCGCCGGCGGCGCGGATGATGACCGGCACTTTGAACTGGCCGTTGAACATGTAATGCAGTTTGGCGGCGTGGTTGACGATCATATCAAACGCCAGAAACGCGAAGTTGATGGTCATCATCTCGGCCACCGGGCGCAGGCCACCCATGGCCGCGCCGATGGCGGCTCCGGCGATCACGCCTTCGGCAATCGGGGTGTCTTTCACCCGCTCTGCGCCGAAGTGATCGTAGAAGCCGCGCGTGACGGCGTAGGTTCCGCCCCACACGCCGATCTCTTCGCCGAGCAGGAAAATTTTAGGGTTAGCTTCCATCTCTTCCCATAAAGCCTGAGAGATGGCTTCGCGCATCGTGAGTTGTGGCATGAGAGTTGGGGTCAACGGATTTATCGTATTGAACGGATTATTTCTAAAGTTTATCTGTTCAATCTGTTCAATCCGTTGACCCTTCTTAAGCGTAAATATTTTCCCACAGCGCCTCGGGCGCAGGGTTCGGGCTTTCTTCGGCAAAGCGCACGGCGGCGGCGGTTTCTTCTTCCACCTGCGCCTCCATCGCGTCCAGTTCTTTCGCGGTGGCGATTTTTTTCTTGGTCAGATGATCGTGGTATTGGCCGATGGGATCATCTTCCTGCCACTTCTTGATCTCGTCCGGTTTGCGGTAGCGTTCGGGGTCGCCCATCGAGTGGCCGCGAAACCGGTAAGTCATGGCTTCGAGGAGGAAGGGGCCTTTGCCAGAGCGGGCGTGTTCCAGCGCGGCGGCGGTGGCTTCCTTCATCGCCAGCAAATCCATGCCATCCACGCGGGCGTTGGCCATGTCGTAACCCAAAGCCTTCTGCCTAATTTCGCCCACCGCCGAAGCGCGCTCGACCGCCGTACCCATGCCATACTGATTGTTCTCCACCATCCACACGATGGGCAGTTTCCACACTTTGGACAGGTTGAGCGACTCGTGGAAGTAACCGATGTTGGTCGCCCCGTCGCCCATCATGCAAATGATGACCGAGTCGTTGTGCTGGTATTGAAATGAAAGGGCCAGGCCGGTTGCCAGCGGCAAATGCGCGCCCACAATGGCATGGCCGCCCCAGAAATGTTTGCTCACGTCGGCCAGGTGCATCGAGCCGCCCTTGCCGCCCGAACTGCCGGTGGCTTTGCCCAGCAGTTCGGCCATCACCACCCCGGCCTCCATGCCAACCGCCAGCGCAATGCCATGATCGCGATAGGCGGTGATGATGTGATCCTGTTGCTTCATGGCCGCCACCGCGCCCACGCCCACCGCTTCCTGCCCGATGTACAAATGCAAAAAGCCGCCGATCTTGCCCTGCTGGTAAAGCTCGGCGCACTTCTCCTCAATGCGGCGAATCAGCACCATTTGCTTGTAAAGCCGCAGATAATCGGATTTCTCCATTGAACAGAACCTCGTCTATACAGAATGATAGGCGGGCTACTTACCGCCCGCCTACAATTTGGCGGATTGCGAAAAATACAACACAAAAAGTCCAAATTAGTTGCCGCCAACGGGCGATTATACCAGTCTATCCGCCCCTCGCCGCGACTAACAAAACCGGAAACCGGAAACCGGAAAAGTATTAGTCGCTTTCGCGCGTATAATCATTGATCCTCATGCCCGCCAGTCCATTTTCACGCCGACGTTTCCTGCGG
The DNA here is from genome assembly GCA_016197225.1 of Chloroflexota bacterium. NCBI lineage: Bacteria > Bacillati > Chloroflexota > Chloroflexota bacterium. The sequence goes on along the minus strand of JACPWC010000065.1, from coordinate 80,527 downwards.
ACTCTGCTGACCACCGGAGCCGGACTGCTCGCCGGTTGCGCGGCCCCGACGCAACGGCCCAGCCCGACCACTTCCTCAACGGTTCAGCCGCCAACCTCGACCCCAAGCCCGACTCTCACCCTCACCCCGACTGCCACTTCAACGCCAACTCCGTCCCCAACCGCCACGCCCGCGCCGTCCGACCTCATCAAGCAAATCGTCGTCTTCATCCAGGAAAACCACACCTTCGACAGTTTGTTTGCCGGCTTCCCCGGCGCGGACGGCGAATATGCCGGGCAGGATTGCCCTGATGCTTTGTTCGCCGATCCGCCGCATCAACATTACCACGCCTTCGTGCCGGGCGGAGCCACCACCGCCGAAGCCGCCTGCTCTTACAACGAAGTCACTGCACCGATCTACTGGCAGTTGGCCCGCGAGTTCACTTTGTGCGACAAGTTCTTCGCCGACGTGCGCGGCCCGTCGCATCCCAACTATCTCATGCTCGTCGCCGCCCAGTCGCCTATCGTCAACACCCCATTTCCGAGCGATGTCTGTCCCGACTTCTGCCTCGACATCTCAACTCTGCCCGACCGCCTCGACCCGCGCGGCTTGACCTGGCGCGATTATGGCGGCATCTTCACTGACATCAAAAGCAAAGCTGGCCGCCCGGAAGCGATGGATCGTCAGGATGCGCAATTCTTTCTCGACGCCGGACAGGGCACTCTGCCCAACGTCTCGTGGCTTAACTCATCCTTCCTCGAAGGCGGCCTCGAAAAGAGCGGCCACCCGCCGGCCAGCCTGTGTGACGCCCAAACTTACGCCGTTAAAGTGTTGAATGCGTTGATGAGTAGCCCGCAATGGCCGACGACGGCGGTGTTTTTGGTGTGGGACGATTGGGGCGGCTTCTACGATCATGTTGAGCCGCCGACTATTGAAGATTGGAAGGATGGCACGTCGTTTCGTTACGGACATCGTGTGCCGTGCCTGGTCATCAGTCCTTACGCCCGGCGCGGCTACATCTCGCACGAGCTTCACTCGCACGTCAGCACCTTGCGCTTCATCGAAACGATATTCAATCTTGACCCGCTCACCGAACGTGACGCCGAAGCCAGCGACATGTTGGACTGCTTCGATTTTGCCGGCCCGCCCGGCCCGCCGCTCACCCTCACCCCGCCCGATTGCCCGGCCTGAAATAGCGGGAAAACCCTGCTTTGTGCGTTGATCGTCGCTGATTTTTTTCAGAAATATCTGCGCCAATCTGCGCGCTTCGCGTCTGCGTTCCAATCTCCGACTCGTTTCGCCTTCGTCGCCAAAGACCCTGACTTCAAGGACGTTACGCACGAGTTCACCTTTCGCGCCCAGGATGGCGTAACATTGATGGAACGCACTGTCAGGGCTGGCCTGCCGCCGCTCGTCGCCATTGCCTTTCGGGCCATCATCAATCCATTAAATTTTCAGGGGAGGTAGGCGTAAGAATCAGCTGAGCCAATAAGTCGTTTCTCATACCCATTTGCCTCAACCAGCCATAAATCGTTGTTACCGAATCTTTCCTCAAGGCGATAGTCACCTGACAGGGATTCGTACAGAATTATTATGTCGGGATGAGGGTTAAACGTGTACTCAGGCGTGGGTATTGGCGCTGTATAGGGGGTCAGAGTTTGGGTTGTGGTATCAAAGAGTAGAAGAGCACCGCCTTCGCTAACCGGGTCAGGCCCGCCAAATATGCCGAAAACTTGCTTTTGATAGGGGATTCGTCGGACGATGAGGTTGCTGCTGAGCCAGCTCACTGGATAGAAATTGTAATCTGAAGATGTCAACAACGGCTTGTTGACGCCTGTATATGAGTCGACTTGCCAGATTTCAGCCGGGCCGGGCATCCAGGAATTGGATTCGAAGTTTCTGGTAGTTATGGCGATAAACTGATCCAGATCAGGCGGCAGAATTTCGTAACGGTTGTAAATCAAATTGCATGGTTCAGCACCCCAGTGAGGATTAATTTCATAGGCACCAGTGACGGCTCCGTAGTGGAAATCTTTTGCCGCGTTATATGCATGAATGTTATACTCTTGTACGGCAACAACCTCAGGGTAAAAGGGCCCGCCCACAATTGCGCAAAGATCATCCTTTGACCAAACGCCTTCATCGTAATGAGCGCCAAGGCTTCGATTGATTCTGGTTTCGGGATTGTATAAATATAAGCACTCAAGCGGTATGCAGGTTTCAATGTGAAGATAGCCATAACCGCTTGAGAGCCAACGGACGCCTTGAACGTAACTGCTGATGTAATTGGTATCAATACTTTGTATGTCAACTGCGAGGAAATATTCGCAGTTTGCTAAGTCAACCATCCACAGCGAACCTTCTCCTCCTATAGCAAGCCAGCGCCCATCTGGCGAGAGAATTCCGCCACCAGGACACATTTGCCTTCCAGGCTGAGGGAAATTCGTAATTTCACCTGTCGCCAAATCAAGAACAAGGATAGTGTCTCCGCTCTCTTCTGTGTAAAGGATCTTGCCTGTTAATACAGCAGTCGGTGTCTGCGCAGGCTTGGGGGTGGGTGATATAGGCGGCATTGTTGGCGTGGTTGGTGCCTGGGTAGGCTCAGGGGTGGGTGAGGCAGGCGGTAATGTCAGCGTGGCTGGTATTGAGGAGCGAAGAGTTGGGGTTGGAGACAAGTCTGGAATCGTAATTGGTGCCGGAGCAACCAAATCGACTTTTGTGCATGAAGACAGGATGAGGGAAATAACAACAAAGGAGTTCCAATTTTTTGCTATTATGAACATGCCATGATTATACTCTCTGGCGAGTGAGAAAAAATCGCGGCTCCATCGGAGCCGCGAACCAATCCAAAAATCCAAATTCTCAAATCCAAAATCAATACATCGGCACTTCCGGGTCAACCTCCCGCGCCCAGGCCAGGATGCCACCCTTGAGGTTCTTGAGCTTGCGAAAGCCCGCGCCGCGCAGAAGTTCAAGGGCCTTGCCTGAACGCCCGCCGGTCTTGCATTGCAGAACGATCTCCTGGGCCGAGTCCAGCTCGTTCATGTGGGCGGCCAGCGAGCCGAGCGGGATCAACTCTGCGCCTTCGATGTGGGCGATCTCCCACTCGTGCGGCTCGCGCACGTCAATCAGCCGGAAGTTTTTCACCCCGCCGCTGGCTTCCATCTTCTGCCGCAACTCCTTCACGGTGATGTCCCAGCCTTCGCCGGAGCCAACGTCGCCCTGATGGTCGTTCATCGGCATGCCACAGAACTGCTCGTAGTCAATCAATTCGGTGACGGTCGGATGATCAGAACAAACCAGGCAGTTGGGGTTCTTGCGCAATTTCACCGTGTCGAACGTCATCGCCAGCGCATCGTACAGCAGGAGCCGACCCACGAGCGAGTCGCCCGCGCCGATGATGAGCTTGATGGCTTCAGTAGCCTGGATGGTGCCGACCGTGCCGGGCAGGACGCCGAACACGCCGCCTTCGGCACACGAGGGGACGAGGCCGGGTGGCGGCGGCTCTGGGAACAGACAACGGTAGCACGGCCCGTGCTCGGCCCAGAAGACCGAGGCCTGTCCTTCAAAGCGGAAGATCGAGCCGTAAACGTTTGGCTTGCCCAACAAGACGCACACATCATTGACCAGATAGCGTGTGGGGAAGTTGTCCGTGCCGTCAATGATGATGTCGTAGGGCCTGGCGATTCTCATCGCCGTGGCCGAGGTGAATAGCTCGTTGTAGACATCCACCCGAATGTCGGGGTTGATGTCCAGTATCCGGTCGCGGGCCGACTCCACTTTCAACTTCCCGATGGTAGACGTGCCATGCACGACTTGTCTCTGCAAGTTGCTGGCGTCCACCACGTCGTAATCCACCAGGCCGATGCGGCCCACACCGGCGGCGGCCAGATACATCGCCAGCGGCGACCCCAGACCGCCGGTGCCAACCAGCAATACCGAAGCGGCCTTAAGTTTCTTCTGCCCGCTCAAGCCCACTTCGGGCATGATCAGGTGGCGCGAGTAGCGTTTGATTTCTTCGTGACTCAACTCAACCGAGTTGGGGTCAATGTGTTCGAGCGCGATGCTCATGATACTTCTCCATTTTTTGACAACGGATGAAACGAACGAAGCGGATTTGTTTTGATTTTATCCGTTGTCAGATTCAAAGCCCGGCCTCAGTTAGTTGTCGCTCCAGCTTTTCGGCCCGGGTCACGCCCGCGTTCAGGAAGCGCGGTTGGCCGCCCCGGTCGAGAATGAAGGTGGTGGGCACGCTCAACACGCCCCAGTGGTCAGCCACTTCGGGACGCTCCTGAGCATCAATTTTAATCACCTGCATGTCGCCGCCGTGCGCCTTTGCCACCGACTCAATCGCCGGGCCTTGAACAGTGCGGCACGGCACACACGTCGGCGTGGTGAAGTATAGGATCGTGGGCAGGCCGGGGCGGGCCGCCTCCAGACCCAGGGTTTTGTTCCTGGCCCGAAGCAGAGTCACCCGCGACAGGAGCAGGAAGGCGGCCAAACCGGCGAAACATATTGCCAGGGTGATGAGAGTACGAGAAAGAACGTCCATTGTTTCTAATCAGAATCAAACCATCAGCCAAACGTCAAACGTGAAACGACATGTTGGGGAGTCGTTTGTCGCTTGACGTTTGTCGTCACGGTTTTTCAATCGGCGCCCCGACGAGGTTGCCCCACTCCGTCCACGAGCCATCGTAGTTGCGGACGGTCGGATAGCCGAGCAGGTAGGTGAGCACGAACCAGGTGTGCGACGAACGTTCGCCGATGCGGCAATAGGCGATGATGTTCTGATCTGGCTTGAGGCCGTTCTCGACTTCGTACAACTGCTTCAGGTCTTCCGCCGACTTGAAGGTGGCGTCTTCGTTGACGGCTTTGGCCCAGGGGATGCTCTTGGCGCCGGGAATATGGCCGCCGCGCAGAGCGCCTTCCTGTGGGTAGGCTTCCATGTGCAAAAGTTCGCCGGTGAACTCTTTGGGTGAGCGCACGTCCACCAGTGGGCGCTTCTCGTTGACGTGGGCCAGCACCTGGTCGCGATAAGCCCGAATCTTGTAGTCGGCGCGTTCCTGAGCGTGATAGCTGGCCGCCGGGTAGGCCGGCATTTCCTTGCTCAGTTCGCGGCCCTCGTCAATCCACTTTTTGCGTCCGCCGTTGAGAATCTTGGCGTTGGGGTGGCCGAAGAGTTGGAACACCCAGAAGGCGTAGCAGGCCCACCAGTTGTTCTTGTCGCCGTAGAAGACGACGGTGGTGTCGTTGCCAATGCCTTTGCCGGCGCACAACTTTTCAAAGCCTTCGCGGCCCAGGTAGTCGCGCCGCACTTTGTCGTTCAGGTCGGCCACCCAGTCAATCATCACTGCGCCGGGGATGTGGCCCTGGTCATACAACAGAATATCCTCGTCGGACTCGACGATCCGCACCTTCGGGTCCTTCAAATGTTCGGCCACCCATTGGGTGTCCACCAGTGCTTCGGGTCGGGCATAGTTGCTCATAGCAAGTCTCCTTTTTTCTTTGACAACGGATTGAACGAATATAGCCGCCGGATGTTGGGTGAGCCGTGGGCGCACCATAAAATCCGGTCGGGGACAGGCCAGCCATTGCTGGAGAATACGTCGGTCGTAAATTTTATTGCCGCCATGCGAAAGTCGGCTTCCACTACGCTTCCGGTCAGCCAACCGGTCACCCGCTTCCCATTCTCAAAATAGGTGCAGTTGACTTCGGCAGTTTCGCCAACATTGAATTTCTGGCGTGGCACTTCTTATCTCGGCTTGGTTCCCGGAAACGTTCCAGGCGGCGGCGCTTTGACGAAGCCGGGAACGTGGACGCGATTGAGCCAGTAGTAGACAAAGCACCCCACGCAGAATCCGCCAAACAGGTTCAAGGCGGCCAGCCCGATGACGATCCACGACAGCGCCCAGCCGAGGGCTGTCGCACCGGCCCACAACGAAATGACGCTGCCGATGACGAAGGCCGCGCCCAGTCCTTGCGAGAACAGATGCGGTTCCGGGTTGTCGGCCACCACGTCGGGCTTGATAACGCCTCTGGCCTTGAGCAAATCGTAGACAGGCTTGAAGCCCGGCTTGCGCAGGGCCGTGCCGAGAGTCATGACGACCGCCACGAACGCGGCCAGCCAGACGTTGTTGAGCACAAAGGCGGCGATGAGCAGGGCGATGATGAAGGTCTGGTTGACGCGCAGGGCAGAGTGGTCTACTTTGCTGTCCACGCCGCCGGCCACCGAAGGCACGATGCGTAGCTGATCGGCTTCTTTGAGCGGCGTACTGATACCTTGCAGATGGCGGACATCGTCCTGGCCGAGGAAGACGTTAACGAAGGCTCGCAGTTCACCTTTGTCGTTGTAAAGGTGCTGGCGCAGATTGGGGTGGCGGACGGTGAGGTCGCCCAGGGCTGCGCCGACGGTTTCACCGGCGACGGCGATTTCGGCGTTGTTGCCGGCGTAGGGCCGGAGGGGAGTTGGGATGCGGATGGTTGGCATGATTGAAATTGCTCCTTGATTAATGTCTCTCGCGTCAAACGTCAAACGACAAACGTGAATGCTTGACGTTTGACGTTCGCGTTCTTTTCGCGGGCTGTGCCTCACGTTTGTTGGATGGCTTCTTCTGTAAATTTATTTCTGTCATCGCTCAACACCCACGAGTGGGCATCGGCGGCCTGGCCCTTTTGCACCGAGACGATCAGGTACGAGTACCAGGGCAGAGCGTACTCACGATCATATTCCGAGGCCTGGGCCGGGTGATCGGGGTGCGAGTGAAAGACGCCGATCACCTCCAAGCCAAGCTTTTCGGCTTCGAGTTCGCCCTGCAACATGTCCTGGGCGGTGATCAGGTAGCGGTGATATTGCTCGCCGGACTCGAAGTTGTTTGCGAATGGCAGAACGGCTTTCACCGTTTTGGCCGACTCGGTTCCATTGGCTTGGCCCAACAACAACCCGGCGCCCTCGTTTGGGTAGGCGGCTTGCAGGTGGGCGATGATCTGCGCATAAAGCTCGACTTGGATGATAAGCGACATAGAGATTCAACACGAAGACACGAAGGCGCAAAGACACAAAGTCTTCTTTGTGGCTTGGAGCCTTGGTGGCTTTGTGTTACAAGCTTGTCCCCCAGAACCGCTCCGACAAATACTTGAATCCGGCGTCAGGAAAGACGGTGACGACAACGCCTTCACTGAGGGTGCTTGCCACTTTGAGGGCGGCCACCGTCGCCGCGCCCGCCGAAATGCCGACGAACAAACCTTCTTCACGCGCCAGCCGCAGAGTCATGCACTGGGCCTCTTCAGTGTCCACTGCGATGTTCACGTCGGCCAAACCTTCGTCGTAGATGCCCGGCTTGATGGCGCTGTCCATGTGTTTCAATCCCTCCAAGCCGTGAAACGGCGCGTCGGGTTGCATGGCGGCCAGTTGAATGGCCGGGTTGTATTCTTTGAGGCGGCGGCCCGTGCCCACAAACGTGCCACTCGTCCCCAGCCCGGCTACAAAGTGAGTCACCTGGCTGTCCGTTTGAGCGATGATCTCCGGGCCGGTGCCAAAGTAGTGCGCTTGCCAGTTGGCCGTGTTGTTGTACTGGTTGGCGTAATAGTAACGATCGGGTTGCTCTGTCGCCAGCCGCCGGGCTTCGAGAATTGCGCCGTCCGAGCCTTCGAGCGGGTCGGTGATGACGACTTCCGCGCCGAGGGCGCGCAGGATGGCGAGCCGCTCCGGGCTGGCGTTGCCGGGCACGGCCAGGGTGACGCCCAGACCGCGCGCCGCGCCGAAGGTGGCATACGCGATGCCCATGTTGCCCGAAGTCGAGTCCAACAGGCGTTGGCCTTTAGCCGGGTTGAGCTTGCCAGTCTCAATCGCGTCGCGAATGATACTTTGCGCCGGACGGTCTTTGACCGAGCCGCTGGGGTTGAACCATTCGGCTTTGGCGAACACTTGAACGGTCGGCAGCAGGTTGGCCGTCACCCGGTTGAGACGGATGAGAGGCGTGTTGCCGACGCGAGATTCAAGCGTGTCGGGTTCTGCGTAGAGGAAGTTAATTCGGGGTCGAGTAAGCATTTTTAAGCAAAAAGGCCAAATAGCGAAAAAAAGAGCGGAACGCAAAAGCTCCATCGGAAAGGATTGCTTTTCCGGGGATGCGCCCACTCTTCGCTATTTGGCCTGGTGATTTTTGGGTTTGGTCAGAAGCGAAGGTGGGTTAGCGCCCCCGCTCCATACACATGCAAACCAGCATAATTGTGTGCTTCATAAGTGTTTTGGATTATATCGCCCGAATTTAGCCTGTCAAGACCAATAATCTTAGAGTTTCGTAAGCAGGTTGCACAAGGCTTTTTTCGATATAACACCTGTATTGTCTGGCGGCGGGCCGAAACATTACAAACTCATTTGCCAATTACGGCTCCTTATTCTAAAATCAGACAGAAGCAATCGGGTTTTGTTTGTCTCATCATTCTCAACGATAGGTCAGGAGGAATTTCATGTCCAAGTCAGAGTCTCCAAGCGGCTCAACCAAGACGATAGTGGCCGCCGTCATCGGCGTTTTGCTGATCGGAGCCAGCATCTTCTTCGTCGCCGCCATCAACAACAAAGCGGGCGGCTCGCCCGGCTTCTTCGGCACGCGGGCCAGTCTCTTCGCCGACATCAACCTGGTGGCCGAAATTATTTTGCTCCTCGGCCTGGTGGTGGGCTACGGTTTCGCCCGGCAAGGCAACATCCCTGCTCACCAATACAACCAGACGGGATGGGTTCTCTTCAATATTATTCTCGTCATCTTCATCATGGGCGGCGCTTTTGGCCGGCAGGTGATTCCCGGCATCCCGGCCCGGCTTATGCAAGCCTTCACCCTGGTCTCGGCCATTCACGGCGTGCTGGGCCTTATCACTATTCTGTGCGGTATCTACATTCTTCTGCGGATGAACAAGCTTCTGCCAGCCGCGCTCCGCATTTCGTGGTGGAAGAACTTAATGCGGATCACCCTCGGCCTGTACTGGCTGGTGGGGCTGTTCGGCTTTGGCACGTACTACGTGTGGTACGTTGCTCCGCGCGAAGAAGTGGCGGTTTCCACCCCGGAACCGGGCGTGGTCGCCGAAGGCGGCAAAGTCACCCTCCCGCTGGCAAATTACGAGTTTGTCCCCAAAGAATTGACGATCCCGGTTGGCACAACCGTCGTCTTCCAGAACTTCGATCCCGACGCGCACACGGCGACGTTCGACAACGACGAGTTTCCGGCTTTCGGCTTCCAGCAAGGCTCCACTAACGAGATCACGTTCGACAAAGTGGGCGACTATCAATACTACTGCGAATATCATGGTTCACCCGGCGTGAGCGGGATGGCGGGCGTGATCCACGTGGTGGAGGCCGGGGCGGTGGCCGCCCTGCCGACCTCGGTGACGATCCCGACCGAGACGCCGCAACCCACGCCCGTGCCGTTTGAAGTCCAAATTCTCAGCGTCAACGGCGCCGGAATCTTCCGCGACGCCTCGGCTCGCAACGACTCCTTCCAGCTTTCGCTCTCCGGCATGCCGACCGGAATCAACGGCACGTTCTTTGCCTGGCTCACCGGCGGAGCCAACACGTCGCCCCTGCCGCTCGGCGCGTTCCCGGCTGATGCCGGCAACAACGCCCAATTCATCTATCTGGACGGACACGGCGACAACCTGGTGGCAAAGTATTCCGGCTTCATCGTGACGGTGGAAGCCGCTGGATCAACGCCGGCCAACCCGTCCGACCAGATCGTGTTTGGTGGCCGCATCGCCGACGACGTGCTCGGCCCGGCCCGCGCCCTGCTGGCTGTTTCTGGTGACGCCCCGAACAACACCGGCTACGCGCTCGGCCTGCTCGACCAGGCCGAAGAGTTGACTCACCACACCAGCGAACTTAACAACGCCGCCCAAAACGGCGACCGCAATTCAATGAACCGGCATATCGAGCACATGTACGCCATCATTAGCGGCAAGGGAAGCCCGGATTACATTGACTTTGACGGCGACCAGTTTGTGGACGACCCCGGCGACGGCTTTGGCCTCCTTACCTACGCCGACCGCATCGAAGCGCAGGCCAACGCGGTGCTGGCCTCGGCCAACACTTCGGACAACGCCAAGGCTCAGGCCCAGAAGCTGATCACCGTCGCCGGCAATATTCGCACCTGGTCGAAGCGCCTGCTTGAGCTTGGCCTGGGCGCGCACGAAGCCAAGACCGATGATGACCGCAAGGCGCACACAACTGAGATTCCGGGCGTTGCCGGGCAATTGCTCACCGGCATTGACGCGAACGGGAACGGCACGGTTGAGGCAACCACCGAAGAAGGCGGCGCGTTTACGCTGTACTTCAACGCTCAAGACATGGCCGGTGTCGGTGCGCTGGCCGAAGCCGACCTGGCGGCCCTGCCCACGCCTGCGCCGCCCACCGCCACGCCCGAGCCAGGCATCACACCCTCGCCCACTGCCACCGCCGGCCCCACCGCCACGCCCGGCCCGGTGACGGTTACCTTGCGCAACTTCGAGTTTGTGCCAACCGAGTTAACCGTCCCGGCTGGCGCCAAGATTGTCTTCTCAATTCTCGACAGCCAGCACGGGCCGTACCTGTCGTTCCCGAACAGCATAGACATCGCCGGCTTTGACGCCGGTACGCTCAATCCCGGCCAGACGACCTCCATCACCTTCAGCAACCCCGGCACGTTCACCATTCGTTGTGGCGTCCACCCGAACAAGATGGTGATGACCTTGACGGTGACAGCGCCGTAAGCTGGACGACAGACGGTGGACGAACGACGAATCATCGTCTTCCGTCCGTCGTCTATCGTCATTCATCTCAACCGAGCCGCCTCTCCCGTGAGAGGTGGCTCGTTTTGTTTCGAGTACAATAACGGCCATGTCGAAATTTAATAGCACTCTGATCGTCGTCGTCATCACTCTGGGCGCGATTCTGCTGGGCATGATCATCTGGGCGATTGTCGTCGTTTCCAATTCTGACGCGCCGGTGGTCATTACTCTGCCGCAGGAATTGACTCGGATCGCGGCTCAGGCCGGATCGGCGACTCCGGGCGAAGATGAACTGCCAACCTCAACGCTTGCGCCGACGGTTGAGCCGACTCTGTTTGACTCCCCGACGGAGACGCTTGCCGCCCTCGCCGACACCGCCGCGCCTCTTCTTCCAACCGACACCTTCGTTCCGACCATAGCCGCCTCGGCCACCAACCCGGCCACTTACGTTGTGCAGTCGGGCGACACGCTCTTTCAAATTTCGCTTCACTTCGGTATCACCGTGGACGCTCTCAAAGCGGCCAATGGTTTGACGACGGATGCGATCTTTCCAGGGCAGTTGTTGAAGATTCCTGGATTGGGAACAGCCGTTGTTTTGCCAACCGTCACGCCGACGTTTCGTTTGGCGTCTACAGCCACGCCCGCCGCCACCTCAGCGCCGGGTCTTCCTACTTCCACTGTTGCCCCAACTGTGACGGTTGCCCCGGCAACCGCGACGACGGCGGTGATTTCAGTCGGTGGGCTAGGGCCGGTCATCGGGCCGAGTCCAACGTGGTCAGTTTTTGCCTTTCCAACCAGAGCGCCAGCGTCCGGCCCAACTAAATTGGGTTTTCACGTCACGCTCAATTCGGGCGGCATCTTGGATTATGTGGCCGCCGTTCGCCCGCCGGTGATGAAGGGCGTGGACGACATTGGCTTTCTCAAGGATGTCAAACAGCTTTCGCCGAACACGATCACCATTGGCCGATTCGTGGTGCCACAGGAGAACATTGGCGGCGGCGACGCGGCCCAACGGGCGATTGATTTCGTGAATGAGCAACTGCCGCGCTATTTGCAACACAAGGATTACGTGAATTACTGGGAAGGCTGGAACGAGGTGACTTATCCGAATTACGAATGGTACGCCCAGTTCGAGGCGGCGCGGGCTTGCGAGATGCAGAAGCATGGCTTGAAGGCCGCCATCGGCGCGTTCTCCACCGGCACGCCGGAACCCTGGCAGTTCGAGGCTTTCGTTCCGGCGATTGAGGCGGGCATTCGTTGTGGCGCGATTTTGACGACGCACGAGTATGGCGCGCCGACAATGTATTTGTGGTGGGGGCAGGGCCTGCCCGAAAGTTACGGCCACCCTCCGGTTCCGGCCTATTTGGATCGCGGCCCGCTGGCCGGGCGCTATCGCTTTTTGTATCGCGACATTTTGTTGCCACGCGGCCTGAACATTCCGCTGGTGATCTCGGAAGCCGGCATTGACGGCGGGGCGGGGGCGGGCCAGCGGCCCGGCTATAGCAATGCGCAAGGCTGGATGGGCTTCTGGGATTACTGGGGCTCGGATTTGGGCGTGACCGACCCGACATCTTTTTACGTGGATCAGTTGGCCTGGTACGACAGCCTGCTCAGGCAAGACTCGTACGTGATCGGGGCGACGATCTTCAATATCTCTGGCGGCTCGTCGTGGCAATCATTCGACGCCGCCGGCATCATTCCGAAATTGACGGAGTATGCGTTGATGTTGAGGTGAAGAAGAATCATCCGATTGACAGACCTGATAATCTGGCTAAAATATCAACAATTCGATTTATCCGATAAATCAGATGAAGCTTAGTGAACTCGACTCCGACTTTCTTCGCCATATTGTTTCCAGCGGCTATCAGCCAGGAAATCAGCTTCCGACATTGGGCGACCTCAGCGACAAACTCAATATCAGCGTAGGCAAATTGCGCGAGCAAATGGAAGTGGCTCGAAGTCTGGGCATTGTGGATGTGCGCCCGCGAACCGGTATGAGGCTGGAGGTCTACGACTTCCTGCCCGCCGTTCGCTACAGCCTGCTCTTTGCCCTGGCCACCGACCCCGATTACTTCCAACACTTCAGCGCCCTGCGCAACCACATCGAATCAAGTTTCTGGCACGAGGCGGTGGCCCTGCTGACCGACGACGACAAGCAAGAACTCAAAACCCTGATGCAGTCAGCCTGGGCCAAGTTGAATGGGGCGACGATCCAGATTCCGCACGCCGAGCACAAGAATCTGCATCTGCTGATCTTTAGCCGCCTCAACAACCCGTTCGTCAAAGGCCTGCTGGAGGCATATTGGGAAGCCTACGAAGCGGTTGAGTTGAACCTGTTTTCGGATTATCAGTATTTACGCGAAGTGTGGGACTATCACCAACGCATTGTCGACTCGATCCTCGAAGGTGACGCCGACTCGGGCCGGGCGTTGTTGAACGAGCACACCAACCTGCTTCGCCACCGCGTTATGCCCGAAGAACGAAATGGCATGGCGGCGGCCTGAATTTAAACGTATTTCGTATTGCACAAGAATACGGAATACGCAATACACAATGGACTCTATCGAGAATAAAGCCAAGCCCGTCAGTCCTTTGGTCAATTTCCGATAAAGTTTAATACGCATTACACCCAAGGAGTTTTTTGAAATGACCATCGCTGAAACACAACCCAACCCGGCCCGAACAAAGGCGGGCGAACCGGTGGTGAACGATTTTTCGATCACCATCGCCACCAAAAACGGATCGGGCAGTCAGACCGCCAACGCCACCCTCCTGCGCGCCTTGTTCAAAATGGGCATCCCGGTGAGCGGCAAGAACCTGTTCCCGTCCAACATTCAAGGCCTGCCCACCTGGTACACAATTCGCGCCAGCAAAGAGGGCTTCATCGCCCGCCGCCAGCGCGCCGAAGTTCTGGTGGCAATGAACAAAGCTACGGTGCTTGACGACGTGCAGAAGCTGGAATCGGGCGGCGTGTGCGTGTATTCCGATTCGCTCGGCTATACCCCGAACCGCGACGATATAACCTTCTATAAGATTCCGGCGGGCAAACTGGCCGATGCTTCAGGTCTGGCCGGCAAGCTGAGAGGCTACGCCGAAAACATGGCTTACGTGGGTGTGTTGATTTACCTGCTGGGCATCGATCTGGAAGAAGTCAAGGCCGCCCTCACCTGGCAGTTCAAAGGCAAGGCCAAAGCCATCGAGCCGAACATCAAGACGATTAACGCCGCCATTGACTGGGCTAAAGAGACTCTCACCAAGAACGACTCGTTCAAAGTCGAGCGCATGAATAACACCGGAGGACTCATTATGATTGATGGCAACACCGCCGCCGCCCTCGGCGCGATTTACGGCGGCGTGTCGTTCGTGGCCTGGTATCCCATCACGCCCGCCACCAGCCTGGCCGACGCCCTCAACTTTTATCTGCCCAGCTTGCGCACCGATCCTGAAAACAAGACGCCGACTTACAGCGTCGTTCAGGCCGAGGACGAACTGGCCGCGCTGGGCATGGTGCTCGGCGCCGGGTGGGCGGGCGCGCGCTCCATGACGTCCACCTCCGGCCCCGGCATTTCGCTCATGAGCGAGTTTGCCGGCTACGGCTACTTCGCCGAAATCCCCGCCGTGATCTGGGACATTCAACGCATGGGTCCCAGCACCGGCTTGCCCACGCGCGTCTCACAGGGCGATGTGCTCCCCACTTACTTTTTAGGCCACGGCGACACGAAAAATGTGATCCTTCTGCCCGGCTCGGTGAAGGAGTGCTTTGAGTTTGGCTGGCGCGCCTTCGACCTGGCCGAGCGTTTGCAGACGCCGGTCTTCATTCTCAGCGATCTCGACATTGGCATGAACCAGTGGATGAGTGAGCCGTTCGATTATCCTGAAGGTGAAATGGATCGCGGCAAAGTGTTGACGAAAGAAGATTTGGAGCGACTCGGCGGCAAGTGGGCGCGATACCGCGACGTGGACGGCGACGGAATTGGGTGGCGGACCCTGCCGGGCACCGATCATCCAATGGCGGCCTACTTCACCCGTGGCACCGGCCACACCGAAATGGCTACTTACAGTGAACGCCCCGAAGACTGGGAGAAGAATATGGAACGGTTGGGCCGCAAGTTTGAGACGGCCCGCAAGTTGGCGCCCGCCCCGGTTGAAGATCGAGTCGAGGGCGCTGAAATCGGCCTCATCGGCTACGGCTCGACCGACCCGGCCATCATTGAGGCCCGGAGCCGGCTGGCGGCCAAAGGCGTCAAGACTTCTTACCTGCGCCTGCGCGCCCTGCCGCTCTCCGAGTCCGTCGAATCGTTCATTCGCGCTCACGACCGGGTTTACGTGGTGGAATTAAACACCGACGCTCAGGTGGCGCAGTTGGTGCGCCTCGACGCGCCCGAACTGGCGGGCCGAGTGTTCCCGCTTAATCACAACGACGGCTTGCCGCTGACGGCCCGCTGGATTGTTGAAGCTTTGGAAAAGATGGAGGCCTAAGATGACAACTGTAAATGCTCCCAAAAGCAACACAAAGGTAAACAAGCTCGGCCTGGAGAAGGCCGTTTACAAAGGGCTGGAGTCTACGCTGTGCAACGGCTGCGGCCACGACTCGATCTCGGCTCGCATTATTGATGCTTGCTTTGATCTGGGCATCCGCTCGGAATTCATTGCCAAGTTCAGCGGCATTGGCTGTTCCAGCAAAAGCCCGGCTTACTTCCTCAGCCGCTCGCACGGCTTCAACTCTTTGCACGGGCGCATGCCGTCGGTAGCCACCGGGGCCATGGTCGCCAATCGCGAACTCACCGGCATCGGGGTAAGCGGTGACGGCGACACCGGCAGCATCGGCTTCGGCCAGTTCAAGCACGCCATTCGCCGCAACGCGCCGATGGTTTATATCATCGAGAACAACGGCGTGTACGGCCTTACCAAAGGCCAGTTCTCAGCCACGTCCGACGTCGGCCAGGAATTGAAGCACGCAGGCATCAATGAATTGCCGCCCATTGATTTGTGCCTGGAGGCGATTGTGGCCGACTGCGGTTTTGTGGCCCGCTCTTTCGCCGGCGACCCCAAGCAGGTGACGACTCTGCTCAAGGCGGCGCTCTCGTTCAAGGGCACGGCGGTGCTCGACATCATCAGCCCGTGTGTGACCTTCAACGACAAGGACGAGTCGACCAAGTCCTATTCGTGGGGCAAGGCTCACAACGAGCACGTCATTGACGCCACCTTCGTTCCGTACTTTGAAGAGATCATAGTAGACTACGCGCCCGGCGAGGCCAAAGAAGTGGAACTGCATGACGGCTCAAAGATTGTGCTCAAGAAGCTGGATCGCGCGCACGACGCCACCGACCGCATGGCCGCCATCAAACTGCTGGAAGAGGCCAAGCACAAGCAACAGTTCATCACCGGCCTGATCTACATTAACCAGTCTCGCGCCGACCTGCGCGAACAGGAGCACCTGCCGGAGACGCCGCTGGTTCACCTGCCCGCCGCCAAACTTCGCCCGTCGAAAGACTCGCTGGTGAAGTTGATGGAGGGGATGAAGTAAGGGCGATTCATGAATCGCCCCTACAGTAACGCCGCCCCGACGATGTGTTGGGGCGGTTTTTATTTTCGGGGGCGGCATCTAATCCGCCACCTGCCTTTGTTCTTTGCATTGTCTTTAATTCTGCTGGGGAGGTTTCCCGGCAGAGGCAGGGCAACTTAGAACCAAAGACGATGGTCGGATTAGATTGCGCTCTCATGACACTATTGCCCTCGCTCCAACTCCGAGTACAATACCGTCATGCTCCTCAAACGAGACACCCTTTACGACGAATTTGGTTATCAACCCCAAACATGTGCAATTTGACGCAAATAGTTCGATAGCATATAATCTCGTCGTCTCATATTTTGTAACCAATCACATTTGCTCGCTGTGTTTGCCAGCGGAGGAGTAGTTGGGACTGTGAAAATACGCCGCCCCCTCATCATTATTGCAATCGCTCTGTTCGTCCTTCTTGTGGCGCTTCCGGTGATGGCTCAGCAAGGAGAGCCTTGCACCACTTGCCCCGTCTCGTTTGACACCCCCTCTGTTCTTGATCCAGCTTCCGATTACGCCGCCGAGTCGGCCAAGCTCTTCTGGTTCGTCTTCTGGATCGCCACCGGCGTGTTCGTCCTGGTCGAAACACTGCTCATCGTGGCTGTGTTTCGCTTCCGCAACCGGCCGGCCAGCGAGGCGGTGCAGATTCATGGCAACACCAAACTTGAAATCCTGTGGACATCCATCCCGGCGCTGATCCTGGTGGTGCTGTTGGGATTCACCTTGCGCTCGATGGCGGTGATTCGCGCGCCGGTAAAAGGCGAACCGCTGAAGGTGGTGGCCGTCGGCCACCAATGGTGGTGGGAGTTTCAATACCCCGACCTGGGCGTCATCACCGCCAACCAGATGATCGTGCCGGTCGGCCAGCCCATTGAAATGGAACTGCGCTCGGTGGACGTTCAACACGGATTCTGGGCGCCGCAATTGTTTGGCAAGATGGACGCTGTGCCGGGCCGCACCAACCGCATGAGCTTCACCGTCACCGAGGCCGGCGAATACGGCGCGCAATGCACGCAAATGTGCGGCGAGCAACACGCCCAGATGCGGTTTCAGATCATCGCCACGCCTGCCGGCGAGTTTCAAACGTGGGCCGCCGGGCAACAACAGGTTCCGCCTCCGCCCGAAGGCGAAGCGGCGGTTCGCGGCCAGGAAATTTTCCTTCTGCGTTGCTCGGCCTGTCATACTGTCGGCGGCACCGTTGCCGCCGGGCGGGTCGGCCCCAACCTCACCCACGTTTCAGGGCGCGACTTCATCGCCGGCGGCATCATGCCTCGCACCGACGACAACTTGAGGCAATGGGTGCAAAATGCCCCCTCTTTCAAACCCGGCACCCTCATGCCCGATTTTTCGATCATTCTCTCGCCTCAGGACATGACTGACATAGTGGCTTACCTGTCAACGCTCAAATGACTCTCCAGACCCTAAGGGTCTTGGAGACCCTTAGGGTCTGACTACTGGAGAACACACTAATGGCAACTGCATCACACACCCTGCCCGGCGCCGGCGCGCCCACCGGCTTGCTCAGTTGGCTCACCACCGTTGACCACAAGAAGATCGGCATCCTCTATCTTTACACCACCTTCTTTTTCTTCATCATCGGCGGCCTCGAAGCCCTCACCGTCCGCACCCAACTAGCCTGGTCGAACCTCAAGTTCATCTCGGCTGACTTGTACAACCAGGTCTTCACCATGCACGGCACGACGATGATCTTCCTGGTGGTGGTTCCGATCCTGGCCGGGTTCGGCAACTACTTTGTGCCCCTGCTCATCGGCGCACGCGACATGGCCTTCCCCAAGCTCAACATGCTGTCGTACTGGCTTCTGCTGGCGGGCGGTATCGTCCTCAACGCCTCCTTCCTGTTGGGCGGCGCGCCCAATGCCGGCTGGACGAGCTACGCGCCGCTCTCGACCGCCGTCTATTCGCAGGGCACGTCCATTGACTTTTGGATCATCGGCTTGTTGCTGGGCGGCACGTCGTCCACCCTCGGCGCCATCAATTTTCTGGTGACAACCATTACCATGCGTTGCCCGGGCATGAAGATGACCGAACTGCCGATGTTCGCCTGGTCAATGGTCGTCACCTCCGTCATGGTGCTGTTCTCCACGCCGATGATCACCGTAGCCCTCTTGCTGTTATTCCTCGACCGCAACTTCGGCACGGTGTACTTCTCGGTTCCGGGCGGCGGCGACCCCCTCATCTGGCAAAATCTGTTCTGGTTCTATTCGCACCCGGCGGTGTACATCATGGTTCTGCCGGCCATGGGCATCATCTCGGAAGTTTTGCCGGTGTTCTCGCGCAAGCCTCTGTTTGGTTATCAGTTCATCGCCTGGTCGTCGGTGTTCATTATGATCCTCGGCTTCTCGGTCTGGGCGCACCACATGTTTCAAGTGGGGTCGCCGCTTCAGGTGGACACCTTCTTCGCCACGGCCAGCATGATCATTGCCGTGCCAACCGGCATCAAAATTTTCAACTGGATCGGCACGATGTGGGGCGGGGCGCTGAAGCTGACAACAGCCATGCTGTTTGCCATCGGTTTCATCGCCATGTTTGTCATTGGCGGCATCACCGGCGTGTCGCTGGCGATTGTGCCCATCAACTGGCAGGTTCATGATACTTACTATGTTGTCGGCCACTTGCATTATGTGCTCTTTGGCGGCTCCATGTTTGGCATCTTCTCCGGGCTGTATTACTGGGGGCCGAAGATCACGGGCCGCAAGCTGAATGAAACGCTGGGCAAGTGGCATTTCTGGCTTCACACCCTCGGCTTCAACCTGACCTTCTTTGGCATGCATATTTTGGGATTGTTGGGCATGCCGCGCCGCATCTACACTTACGCCTCGGGCCAGGGCTGGGATGTGCTCAACCTGATCTCGACGATTGGCGCGTTCACGATTGCCTTCTCGGTTCTGCTGTTCATTGTCAACTGGTTTGTCAGTCTCCGCTCGGGCGAGGTGGCCGGTGACGACCCGTGGGGCGGCGCCACCCTGGAGTGGGCCACCTCCTCACCGCCGCCGGTTCACAACTTCGACAAGGTTCCAACGGTGAAGGGCCTTAACCCGCTGTGGGCTGACGCGCACCCGGGCGAACAGTCACACTACTAAACTGTCTGATGAGACAGCACTTGCTTGATTACGTGAGCCTGACCAAACCGCTGATCGTGGCGTTGTTGTTGCTGACGACGCTCTCGGCGATGTTTGTGGCCGCCGGGGCCGTGCCGCCTTTGCCGCTCATGGGCTGGACGATGCTGGGCGGGGCGCTGTCGGCGGGCGGGGCCAGCGCGCTCAATCAATATTTTGATCGCGAACTGGACGCGAAGATGGCGCGCACCGCGCGGCGGCCCATTCCGGCTGGCCGTATTCAGCCGAGCCGGGCGCTTGCTTTTGGATTGGCGCTGAGCGCCCTGTCGCTTGTCGTTTTTCTTCTGTTCGTCAACCTGCCGGCGGCTTTGCTCTCGCTGGCCGGCAACTTGTATTACGTGCTCTTCTACACGCTCTGGCTCAAGCGGGCCACGCCGCAGAACATCGTCATTGGCGGGGCGGCGGGGGCCATTCCGCCGTTGGTGGGCTGGGCGGCGGCTACGGGCAGTGTTAATGTGGCGGCCCTGTTCTTGTTCGCCATCATCTTTTACTGGACGCCGCCGCATTTCTGGGCGCTGGCTTTGCTCAAACGCCATGAGTACGCGCGCGGCCAGATTCCGATGTTGCCGGTGGTATGGGGCGAGGCCGAAACCCGGCGGCAGATTTTTCTATATTCGCTGATCGTGGTGGCGCTCACGCTTCTGCTTACCCCGGCGCGAGTCACCGGCCTGTTTTATTTGGGCGCGGCGGCTTTGCTAGGCCTCATCCTGCTGATTCACGCTGGCGTGCTTCTGCGCGGCGGCACCAACAAGCAAGCCTGGCGCATGTACAAATACTCAAGCTACTATCTCGCTCTGCTCTTTCTGGCGATGGTGGTGGATCGAATCGCGACGTAAATGACAAATAGCAAGGAGATCGTTGCATGTCTGAAATGACCGAGCATCACGGCCACGACGAAATTCATGTGCCTGGCCCAAGCGTTTGGCCGTTAGCCTTCGGGGCAGGTTTCATCATTTTGGCTTTTGGGGCGGCGCTCAATTTAGATGTTGTCCTGAAACAATACAACCTTGATCCGACGACGCTTCTTCCTGGTTGGCTGACTCCGGTTCTGGTAAAGCAAATATTGACGAGCATTGGCGGAGTCGTATTGGTATTCGGCCTTGGCGGCTGGCTGGTTAGCAACATTCGCGACCGGGCGCACGGGCCGTCCATCACACCGGAGATCGCGGCCAAGATGGGGATGTGGATATTCCTCGGCTCGGAAGTGTTGTTCTTCACCGGTCTCATTTCGACTTTCTTGTTGCTTCGCGCCCGCTCAACAGTTGAAGCCGTCGAGCCGCTGGTGAGCAGTATTCCCCTCGTCTCGCTCAACACTTTTATTCTGCTGACCTCCAGCCTCACCGTGGTGCTGGCCCACGACTCGGCGGCCAGAGGCAAGAAAGGCCTGCTCAACCTCTTCCTGCTCCTGACC
The DNA here is from genome assembly GCA_016197225.1 of Chloroflexota bacterium. Taxonomy (NCBI): domain Bacteria; kingdom Bacillati; phylum Chloroflexota; species Chloroflexota bacterium. The sequence goes on along the minus strand of JACPWC010000065.1, from coordinate 59,691 downwards.
GTGATTCTGGGCGCGACGTTCGTCAGCCTGCAAGGGGTTGAGTATACGCGCCTCTATGCAGAAAACCTGACCTGGACGGGCAGTGGCCTGGGAACCGGCTTCTTCACCCTTACCGGCTTTCACGGCTTGCACGTCATCATCGGCGTCATCTGGTGCCTCTCGATCCTGCCCCGCGCCCTGCGCGGCGGCTTCACCGAGAAAGAGTACGGCGGCGTGGAAATCTTTGGCTTGTACTGGCACTTCGTTGACATCGTCTGGATTTTGTTGTTCACCATCATTTATTTGATGCACTAACTGTAGGGCGATTTGCCAAATCGCCCCACATTTGATCTTGAAGTATTACTGGGAGACTGCTGTGGAAGCGACTCATTCACAATCACACCCGCCTGTTAAAACGCGAGATTATCTCATCATCTTCGTTTGGCTCATCGTCATCACCGGCGCTGAAGTCGCTGTCGGCACCCTCCTGCACGATATTCTGCCGCCGGTCATCACCTATCCCATCTTGTTCCTGATGGCCGTAGTCAAGTCGGCGCTGGTGGCGTTATATTATATGCACCTGCGGCACGACAGCCGCTGGTTCCTGTTGTTTGTCGGCGTGTCACTGCCGCTGGCGGTGCTGTTTATCCTGGTCATGGTATTAGGGTTCGCCCGCATTGCTCCCTGACATGCTCGCTCGCTTCCGAAGGCTTCCGGGGGTTGCCTGGCTCTCGCTGGCGGTTTCGCTGGCCGGCCTGCTGGCCGAAGCCACCTATCATTTCCTGCCGCCGCAATCCATTCCGGCTTATGCAAGCTGGCTAGCCGGCCTCTCGGCGGTTGACCGCGATTTCTTCGGAATGGTTTACGAGTTGATCGCGCACATCTTCATCGGCCTGGGATTGACGGGCCTGGTTTCTTTGCTCGTTTACCAGCAGATCAAATCTGCGGAGCGGAGTCCCAACGGACATTCGACCGCGCCCAAATAAGGTGGCGCGCGCACTTTTCAAACTGACCCTGGCTCTGGCGCTGACCCTGAGCGTGGCAACAACTACCTTCGCTCACGGCGTGATTGACCAGGCCGAGCCGCCGGTTGGGGGGGCGGCGCCGGTTTCCCCGGCCCGCGTCCAGGTCTGGTTCACCGAGCCAATCGAGCCGCGCTTCAGCGCGCTCGAAGTCTACGCCGCCGGCGCTTCCAGCCGGATCGATCTGGGCGACATTCAACTTGAAGGCGACCGGTCATTGTTCGTCTCACTGCCGCCCGGCCTGCCGCAAGGTTCGTACACAGTCCTCTGGCGGGTCTTCACGTTGAGCGACGGCCACACTACCAGCGGCAGTTATTCGTTCGGAGTCGGCGTCCCGGCAGACCCGTCGCAAACGGTGGCGACTGAGCGGACGCCGCTGGCGGATGCGAGTCGATTCTTGTCGCTCGGCGGGCAGGCTGTGTTCGTCGGGGTCGCCGTCTTTGGGTGGGCGGTTCGACTCGACGACGAAGCCCGGTTTCGCCGCTCGCTCTTCTGGGCGATGCAGGCGGCGCGGGCCGCGCTTGGGCTGGGCGCGCTTGGCGCGCTTTATGTTCAAGCGCACAATTTGAACGCGCCGCTCGTCGAAACGCTGACGACTCAGTGGGGCGCGCTCTGGCTGGCGCGAACGACGATGATCGTGGTGATTGCGCTACGCATTGACTCGTTGATGCGCGGCAAAGCGACAGGGCCGGCTTTGCTGGCCGGCGGCTTCTTACTGCTCACCACCTCGCTCACCAGCCACAGCGCCGCCCGGTTTGGGCCGGCGGGCGTGCTGGCTGACTGGGCGCATTTGTGGGCCACGTCGGTCTGGGCGGGCGGCGTGTTGTGCGCCGCGCTGGCGTTAACTAACGGGGAAACGAAGTTCCTGACGAACTTTTCAATTTTAGCCACTGCCGCCGTCGGCGGCCTGATCGTCTCCGGCCTGTGGCTGGGCGGCGGCCAGGTGGGAACGTGGCCGGCGTTGTTGCTCACCGAATATGGCCGGGCGCTCCTGCTGAAGCTGGCCGCCGTCGGGCTGGCTTTGGGGTTGGGACTGTTCAACATGGTGAGGCGGGCAAATCGTCTCGTCTCCGGCCTTGAAGCGGCCTTGATGTTGATCATCGTTTTGTTGGCCGCCGCGCTCACCAATCTGCCGCCCGCCTTCTCGCAGATCACGGACGGCGCGCCGACTCGCGTTGAACAGGTCGGCAAGGCTGGCGAGTTGACGGCGACGGTGGCGCTCTGGCCGGCGCGAACCGGAACCAACACCGTCGAAGTCCGGTTAACAAAGAGCGGGCAACCGTTGATCGGCGCTGAAGCAAGTTTGCAGTTTGAGCCACTCGACCCCGGCGCGGTGGTTTCAACGCTGGCCCTCGACGAGATCGGCCAGGGCGTGTACTCGGCCACGGGCGCAAACCTGACGAGCGAGGGCCGTTGGCAGATTCTGCTGGCGGTGAACGCGACCGAGTTTGTGAACTTTAATTATTGGGTCGGCCCCGACCGGGCTGCGCGAACGCCGGAGATGCCGGCCGGTTTTTTAGTGCGGGCCGTTGGCTGGCTGAACCGTTATGCCACAGCAACCGCCGCCGGTTTGCTGTTGGTGACGGCGGGCGTTTGGAGCTGGCTGGCCTGGCGCTCACTTCGGGCGCAGGCCGATGTTCGATTGCTGGTAGTAGCCTGGTTAGCCCCGGGCCTGTTGATCGCCGGAGCCGTTTGGCTCTGGCTGAAGTTGTAGAATTAAAAGCCCCTAAAGGTCTCGCGAAGCGGACCTTTAGGATTTAGATTTAGATTTGGAGGACGTGCCGTGCAACGTGCGTTAACTATTCTAGGTTTGCTCATTCTCTTCGGCGTTGGCGTGTTTGCCATCGCCGGTGGATTCGCCGGCGGCGGAGGCGCTTACATCGTTCCGAACGATCCGGTTGCCGCTGCCGTGCTGGTCGGTTCCATTGTCGGCGTTCTGGTTCTCACCGTCGTCACCGGGGGCGGTTTGGCCTTCGTCTTCACCTGGCTCAACACCCAGCTTGTCAAAGACAAGCCCGGCGCGCTCAGCGACTCCAAAGCCGATGAAGGCGCTGTGCCGCCTTACGTTCCCTCTTACTCTTACAAGGCCACGCCCGAAAACGTCGAGACCCGTCAGTGGATCATCGGCTCGGTGATCGCCCTTCTGCTTCTGGCCGCCTATGTTGCCTTTGGCAATGGCAAAAACTTCACCCGAAGCGCCAATGAATTTCTGGCCCTGACGTTTGAAGTTCCGGCGGGCGAAGAAAAAGCCGAAGTGCCGTTGTGGGTCATTCCGGCGGTCAGTGTCGTCGTCATCCTGGGCGCAACCGGCGCAGTCGGCGCCGGGCTGGCAATGTGGTTCTATCGCACTCAAGAAGAGAAAGACAAAGCGGCCAAGGCCGGCCCGGCCTGGCCCTCGGCAGAGATTGCCGCTCTGGAGCCAAAACTCAAACCGGAATTTGTGCTGGACTCGGTGCGGCAGATGACGCTGGTGGACAAAGCCTTGATAGCCGGAAACGCCTTTGTGGTGCTGGCGATCCTGGGTGGCATCGCCGTTTGGGTGGCCCCGGCCTTCACCGAAATAAAGGCCGTGGACGCCGCCCGCTTCCCGACTCCGGCGGCCACCACCGTGGCCGCGCCCAGCCCGGCAGACCTGGTGCAGGCCGAGATTGACAAGCTTCCTGCCGGCAATGCCGCCGACGGGCAGACCGCCTTCAATGGCGTCGTGCCGCCCTGCGCCTCGTGCCACAACATCACTACCGACGCCACGCTTGTCGGCCCGTCACTGCTTGGCGTCGGCGCGCACGCCGGCACGCGCAAACCCGGCTATTCGGTCGAGCAGTACATTTACGAATCCATCACCCAGCCCAGCGCCTTCGTGGTTCCGAACTTCCAGGATGGGTTGATGCCGCCGAACTTCAAGGATGTTCTCTCACCGCAACAAATTAGCGACCTGGTCGCTTACCTTGCTTCGCAGAAGTAACGTCTCTGCGTTCTCAGCCCCTTGAATTCAACAAGACGCGCGAAGCAAGAGCCGCGCGTCTTGTCGTTTCTTAAAGGTATATTATGGACAACGCCACCCTCCACAACTACAACGCCGTGCTCGAAGGCTGTGGCCTGATGGATTTGCCCGACCACGCCCTGTTGTGGGCGGCTGGCCGCGACCGGATCGATCTGATCCACCGCATGTCCACTAACGACTTGACGAACATGGCCGAGAACGAAGGCCGGGCCACCGTGCTCACCACGCCTCTGGCTCGCATCGTTGACCGGATCATCGTCATCAACCTTGAGCCGAAGGCGCTGGTGCTGGGGAGCGCCAACATGGCGACGACGATCCGGCGCTGGCTCAGCGGCTACATTTTCTTTCAGGATGACGTAGCACTGGCGGACGCTTCGAGTGAGTTGGCGCAGTTTCGATTGTTTGGCCCCAAAGCAGATTCAATCATCGAGAGGCTGATGAGTGGCGCGAGCGCATTGAAACTGCATCACGCGCGACGGCAGGGCGGGGCGATCATCGGTCGGGCCGACTCGGTGGCCGGGAGCAGTTTCTTTGTGGCAGCCGAAAAAACCGAGATGGCCCAGTGGCGGGCCAAAGCCGTGGAAGCAGGCGCGATTGAGGCCGACCCGGCGGTTTACAACATTTTGCGCGTGGAGGCCGGTTTGCCTGAGATGGGCCACGAAATGGGCGAAGATTTTATCCCGCTCGAATCTGGGCTTTGGAATGACGTTAGTTTTACCAAAGGCTGTTACATTGGGCAGGAAATCATTGCCCGCATGGAGAGCCGGGGAAAACTGGCGAAGCGGCTCATCGGCCTCAAGGCGGCTTCCCCGTTGACTCCGGGTGGACTCGTTACCAGCGCCGTCGAGTCGCCGCGTTTCGGCTGGATAGGGTTGGGGTTTGCGAAGCCCTCAGACGAAATTGGATCGGAAATTGTAATTAACGGGGCGCGGGCGACTATTGCGGCTTTACCGTTTCAAGGATAAGATACAAGAGTGGCGAAAAGAATCCTGGTCGTAGACGACGATGTTCAAACACTACGATTAATTGGCTACATTTTACGCGGGCAGGGCTACGAAGTGCTGGAAGCACTCTCTGGCAACGATGCTTTGCGCGCTATTGCCACCAGCAAGCCCGACCTGTTGGTGCTGGACGTGATGATGGCCGACATGGACGGCTACGAAGTGAGCCGTCGCGTGCGGGCCGATCCCAAGACCGCCCAACTCCCCATCGTTCTACTCACGGCAAAATCACAAGCCGCCGACCGGGCCGAGGGCCTGCTGGCCGGGGCCGACGACTACATCACCAAGCCTATTGATCCGGTTGACCTGGCGGTGCGCATCAAGGCCGTCTTCCACCGGCCACGCACCGACCGGCTGGCGGGCGATCAACAGTCTGCCGATCAATTGTCTGAGATTGCGCACGGCACGGTGATGATGCTGGCCGCGTCGCTGGTGTGGATTCTGGCGGTGGACGACGACAGCCGGATGCTGAAATCGGCGGCTATTGCCGGGATGGCCGGCGAGGACGTGTCGCGTTTGTTTCTACGCACCATCCGGGGCAATGCCAACGACATTGCCTTCCCCCTGGCAAAACAACTCAACCCTCTCAGCGAAGTTGCCCTGACCGATCAATCGCTCATCGAACAAACCGCCAAAGCCATCTCGCGCATGGCCGGCGGCGACCTTCTGGCCAAAGGCCTGGAAGTGGCCGGCGCGCAAGTAGCCAGCCTTTTGCCGCTGACCTTGCGCGGCAAAACCATTGGCGTGATGCTGGTCGCCCGCCGGGGCGAAAACCGGTTGAGCGCCTCCGACTTGCGCCTGCTGACCCTGCTGGGCAGCCAGGCGGCGATGGCTATTGAAAACCAGCATCTCCTTCAGCAACTTGAAAAGCGGGAGCTGGAAGCCCGGCGCGACAAGCTCTTTCATCAGGCCCTGGTCAACACCATGGGCGACGGCTTGATGATGCTGGATAAGGCTTCGCACATCAACTTCGTCAATCGCCGGTTGTGCCGCATGTTGGCCTACGAAGAATCGGAGTTGATGGGCCGCCCCGTGACCGATTTGATCTATGAAACCGATCGCTCGGCCACCGACGCCTGGCTCACCAAAGGAACCAGCACCAGTTCGTTTGAGAAGCAGCTGATTCGCAAGAACGGCTCGCTGATGCCGGTGCTGGCCGTTCACGTGCCGGGCAACAAAACCGACATCGGCGACGTGCTGGTGGTGACCGACCTTTCGGAGCAAAAGGGCCGCGAGACGGAATTGATCCGGCGCACCCGGCAGTTGACCTCCGTCAACAACGCCGCCCGGATCATGGCCGGCTCGCTCGATTTCGATTCGATCCCGCAGACGATTCTCGAAGAGGCGGCGCGGGTGCTGGGGGCCAAGGCCGGCTCCATTTTGCTGGTGGACGAAAAATCGCCGGGGCTGATCTTCAAAGCCGTCGTCGGCCCCGGAGTGGAAAAACTGCTGGGGATGAAAGTGCCGGTCGGTTTTGGGGTGATCGGCTGGGTGGCGCAGAACGCCAAACCGGCGCTGGTGGACGATGTCAAAAAGGATTCGCGTTTCTATCGCGGTGTTGACCAGACGACGGGGCTGACGACGACCAACGTGGTGGCCGTGCCTTTGCTTATCAAGCGTCAGGTCATCGGCGTGCTGGAACTGGTCAACAAAGAAGAAGGCAAGTTCGACGAAGAAGATTTGAACGTGACCGAAACGCTGGCCCAGTGGGCGGCGGCGGCTATTGAGAATGCCCGGCTGGTGCGCGATCTGCTGGCCCGCACCGGCAACCTGGAGCAGGCTTACGCCGAACTCAAGGAAGCCGACCAACTCAAGGACGAGTTGATCCAGAACATTTCGCACGAACTGCGAACACCGCTCACCTTCATTCTGGGCTACGTCGAGCTTTTGCTGTCGCAGGAACTTGGCTCGCTGACCGAGACGCAAATCAAAGGGCTGGAAGTGGTGCGGCGCAAATGCACCGCCCTTACCAAAGTCGTCAACGACATTGTCACCCTGCAACGCCTGAAGATTGCCGATCTTGAGCGCCAGCCCATGCCGTTGAACGGGCTGATTGCCCAGACGGCTCAGGCAGTGCGCACCCTGGCCCAGCAGAGCGACCAAATGCTTGCGGTCGAGATGCCGGAGCACGAGGTCGTCGTCTCCATTGACGAAGAACGGATCGTGCAGGTGATAGACAACCTGCTCAACAACGCCGTCAAGTTCGGGCGGCCGACCGGCAAGATTGTGCTGAAGCTGACCGATCTCGACAGCCAGGCGCGGGTGGAAATACAAGACTCCGGCATCGGCATCCCTGAAGACAAACTCGACCGCATCTTCCAGCGCTTCTATCAGGTGGACAGCGGCACCACCCGCCGTTACGGCGGAGTGGGCCTGGGGCTGGCCTTGTGCCGTGAAATTGTGGAAGCGCACGGCGGCAAAATTTGGGCCGAGAGTGAACTGGGAGTCGGTAGCCGGTTCATCTTTGTGTTGCCCAAAGCCAGAATGGAAACGGCTGTCGCCAAGTAAGCCCGGTTTTTTGGAGGCTGAGGTATGGATTTCAAAGTCATCTCGGATTTTTTAGCGATGCTGGCCCAGGCGCTGCTGGTGGTTGCCTTGCCGATTTTGATTGCGGCGGCGGCCTTCTGGCTCAAGCAGAAGGGCGATGAGATTAAGAGCAAGCTGACGAAGGAGCAATTGGCGGCGCTGGAGAGCATTGGCTCCATTGCGGTTCGGGCCGCCGAGCAGGCCGGGATCACCAAACAGATCGCCGGCGGCGGGGCCAAGAAGGAATATGCCCTGCAGGTGGCGCAGAACTACCTGAACTCAGCCGGGCTTAAAGTGAACGTGTCGGCCATTGCCAACGTCATCGAGGCCGAGGTGCTCAAGCAGTTCAACAGCGCCGCGCCGCCGGACGACACGCCCCAGGCCCGCGCCGCCCTGATTGACAAAGCCGTTGAGAGCGCGGTGCTGGCCGCCGAGCAAAGTGGCCTCAAAGTCGCCGCCGCGAACGTGGGCGCTTCCATCGCCGAACAAAAGAAGCAGTACGCGCTTGGGCTGGCCAAGAAGTATCTGGACGATCACGGCCTGCGGGTGGATTTGAGCGTGGTGGACGGCCTGATCGAAGCTCAGATCATGCGGTTCAAGATTGAGGCCACGAAGAAGTAGGGCGAAGAATTAAACGTAGAGACGACCCGCCGGGTCGTCTTTTTTTATACAAGTTGATCAGCGTAAGCAAACAGCGCCGGCCCCCCGCCGGTGTGCCAGAACAGCACTCGTTCGTCTTTGCCGATCACGCTCTTGCGAATCAAATCCAGCATCCCGCCAAAGGCCTTGCCAGTGTAAACCGGGTCTACCAGAATCCCCTCCAGCTTCGCTAACAACCGAATCGTCTCTCGCTCGCGCTGGCCCATCATGGCATAACCGGCGCCGATGTAATCGGCGTTGGCGCTGATGTCGGCAGGAGTGAAAGAAAACGGCAACTCTAACAGAGACGCTGTCTCAGTCGCCAGCTTCGCCACGTTCGTCTTCAACACGTCCAGCGGCTCGTCCACGCTGAAGCCCAGCACTTCGGTCTGAGGCATCACTGCTTTTGCGCCAACCGTTAGCCCGGCGTGCGTGCCGCCGGAGGAGGAGGCGAAGCAGAAACGGGAGAAGCCGCTCTCGCCCCGAAGTTGATCCGCCAACTCCTGCACCGCCGCCGCGTAGCTGGCCGCGCCGATCTGGTTGGAGCCGCCGATGGGAATGAGATACGGATCGTTGCCAGTGGCCTTTTCTTTTTCGCAGGTGGCTTGCATCACCGCTTCGCGACTCTCGTTGTGTGACCAGACGATCTCCGCGCCGAGCAGTTGATCGAGCAGGATGTTGCCGGTGGCTTGGGCCGGCGGGTCGCCGCGCAAGACCAAAATGCACCGGAAGCCACAACGGGCCGCCGCCGCCGCCGTCTGGCGGCAGTGGTTGGATTGTGGCGCGCCGCCGGTGATGATCGTTCGAGCCTTGAGTTGTTGCGCTTCGGCCAGCAGGTATTCCAGCTTGCGGGTCTTATTGCCGCCCCCGGCCAAGCCGGTCTGGTCGTCGCGCTTGATCCAGATTTCCGCGCCGCCGAGGCGGGCCGAGAGGCGGGGCAGGGGTTCGAGCGGGGTGGGGAGGTGGGCGAAGGAGAGATGATGTGGAAGTTTCATGAGAGGGAGAGGGAGATTAGAGAATTGGAGATTGGAGGTTAGAGGTGGCTGAAGATTCCAACTTCCAACATCTAACTTCCAACATCCAACTTCAATCCCCGATGAACGCTTTCGTTTGCTGTTTGCCTCTGCGCCGCATTGCATTCAACAGGCGGAGCAGGGCGATAGTATACAGCCGATATAACAAAGGCGAGGGAGCGTAGTCGAGCGCGCCGGGGGTGCGAATCACGTCGCCGCTAAATCCTTCCTTGAACTTCCACACGCCGAACATCGAGTCCGACTCGTCGAAGACATCAGGCGCGCCCCAGAAGTCGTAGATCGCGCAACCTTGCGCTTTGGCCCATTGAATGGCCGCCCACTGCAAAAGATGGTTGGGCATCTTCTCGCGGTGCTGGCCGCTGGACATGCCGTACATGTAAAGCGCGCGCCGGGCGAAGTGGAAGGCGATGATGGCGGCGACGGCCTGCCCGTCCACTTCGGCGATGAAGGGCTGGGCATGGCCGGACTGAATGAAGCCGCCCCAGGCGTCGCGATAATAATTTTTGTGGCGAATGACGAAGCCGTCGCGCACCGAGGTTTCAGCGTAGAGGCGATAGAGCAGGTCAAGCGGCGCATCGTCTGGCGGCGGCGTTTTGACGGCGACGCCCTTGCGCTCGGCCAGGCGGATGTTGTAGCGCGTCTTCTGCTTGAACGAGGCGAGGATGTCGTCTTCGGGGCGGGTGAGGTCAAGCCAGACGGTGTTTTTGAATTGCACCTGGCTGGCAGATGGAAAGAAACGTGGCGGGTCTTGAGTCTTGAGTCTTGGGTCTTGAGTATTCAGTTTGATTTCCGGGTCAATCTTGATGAAGATGGCCCGCTCGCGCCGGGCGAGGGATTCCAGGTCGGCGAGGACGGCTGTTGCCAATTCAGTGTTCGACCAGTCGAGGCAGGGGCCTTTGGGAATGTAGAGGATCGAAAAGGGGCCGACGGTTCTCTTGAGGATTTGGGCGGCGGCCACTGGTTGATCGGCATTTTCCCAAAGCAGGCGGCGGGCGCTCCAGCCGTAACGCGATTTGAACTCGCCCCATTGCCACGCCTGGAGCAGGTGGGCATTGGGCAGGCTGGCGAGGGTAGAGTCCCAGGTTTGAGAGTCGGTGATAGGGTGAATGGGTGACAAGGGCAAGCGGCTCAAGCGCCCCAAGTATACGTCCGATCTGTGCTGGTGATAGGATGCGCCATAAAAGAGCTTTTCACCGCCCAGTTTGTGGATAAGATTGAGGCCCGGGTTGCGGCCTCCGGGCCGCGTGATTGAAACCTTCTTCCAAACGTGATATAAAACTAGGGTCGCGACGATCAGCGTTCTAATAGAAGCCCGTGAAGGGAGAGATTGATGAACAAACTCACACGAACAAACCTGGACAACCTATGGTCTGATGATAGGGAATTACAAAACAGAGCCTTTCTCCATATTCTCGAGGTGACGGACAAACCCGTTGACTGGGCCTACGACGTGTGGGACGAGATGATGGAAAACTTAAGCCACAAAGACAATCATCACAGAGCGATTGCGGCCCAGGTTCTTTGCAACCTGGCCAAGAGCGATCCAAAGAATAGGATGCTCAAGGATTTTGATGCTCTGCTGGCAGTTACGAAAGACGAGAGGTTTGTCACCGCCCGGCATTGCCTGCAATCGCTATGGAAAGTTGGCGTCGCAGGAAAGAAACAGCAGCAGAAGTTGGTGGATGGTCTGGCCGGTCGTTTCAAAGAGTGCATCACGGAAAAGAACTGCACCTTGATCCGCTACGATATCATTCAAAGCCTCAGGAATGTTTATAGCGCAGTAAAGGATGAGAAAATAAAGGAGAAAGCGTTGGAATTGATTGAGACTGAAGAGGATCTCAAGTACCGCAAGAAGTATGCAAGTCTCTAGAGAGCCAGATGAAGTTCTTGATCAGAGAGAGACGCGCCTAAGTTGACGACGCTACGCCATTTGCTGGCTATCCTGCTCCTGCCTTTTCTGGTTGTGGTCGTCGTGCCTTATTGGTTGCTCACCACTTTTGCCGCCGGCGGCATTGGTTGGGGCGATGGTTCGCTCATCGTGTGGTTGCCTCGCTCGGCCGGCGTCGTGTTGATCATCGTCGGCTTAGTGCTCTTCGGCTGGTGCGTCAGTCTATTCGCCAGAGTCGGCCAGGGGACGCTTGCGCCCTGGGACCCGACCCGCAACCTGGTGGCGGCAGGCCCGTATCGTTTTGTCCGCAACCCGATGATCAGCGGCGTCGCCCTGATGCTGACCGGCCAGGCACTACTCTGGGGTTCCGGGGCGATAGGGTTCTGGGCCTGCGTTTTTGTCTGTATCAATCACGTCTACTTTGTGCTATCGGAAGAGCCGGGGTTGGAAAGACGGTTTGGCGATCATTATCGCCTTTACAAGGCAAACGTCCCGCGCTGGATTCCCCGGCTGAGGGCGTGGTCGGGCAGGTAAGGCCTGTGCTTCCTCCTCACGAAACCTTTCCCTATCACTGCCTCTCGCTCGGCACGCTCACGTTTGTTGTCAGCGGTGAGGGCGCAGAGCATCTGGCCGGGTTGGCCGCGCGCTCGTTCTCGCCCGTCGTCGCCCGTTACGCTTACCCGCGCTTCGAGACGCGCGCGCCGTTCTTCCCCGTCATGGCCGCCGACGATCTTGGCAAACTCTATCAGGGTCTCGACGCCCTCGACTGGATGGCCGGGAGCGGCCTGCTCTATCCTCGATCCGACGCGATGGGAGTCTGGGTAGATGGATCGGAAGACCAACTGTTTTTGAAGGAACTTGATCTGGCCGTGCCGCCTCTAGCCTTTGCCGCCGCCTCTGCCGGGGAAGCCGACTTCCCCGGTTCACTCCTCTCAGCCGCCATCCAAATCGTTTCTCAGTCCGACCACGCCATCACTCCGGGCGGCGACTTCCCGTCCCGGCTCTCGGCCTGCCTCCCAACTTTTCAACTCCACGCCGATCTGATTGGCCTCATGGCCTTCGATCTCATCCCACACGTTTTGACACACCCACGCCCGATCTCTTTTGAAGACCTGGATGATTTTCTCTCTGGTATGGCGGGCTGAATTCAAAGACGAAAGTGAAGAATCCAGTGATGCGCGAATCCCCAATCAAAACCGTGCTTGTGCGAATCAGGGCTGTTCGCTTTCGCCACTGGGGAACGCTGGTGGAATTAGCCTTGATCGCTTTTGTCGCCTGGCTCATCGCCCGGCCCCTGTTGAACTTTGACCCCGCCCGCCGCCTGCCGGGGAATGAGTACCAGACTCACGTAGGCGTGATCGCGCCGTTTATTCAGGCGTTGAAAAACGGGACAGACTTTCCACTCTGGAATGCAACGGCGGGCACCGGGCGTTCCCTCATCGCCGACCCTTTTCTCTTTGTGTTCAATCCCTTTCTGTCATTGCCCATGTTGATCTGGGGCGTGATTAACGGGAGCAAAGTTGCGGTGGCCCTCAACTTTGGCGTGGCCGGCCTGGGGGCGTGGGTCATGGCGCGGCAACTCGGCTTTCAGGCGGTCACGCGCTTGTGGTGCGGCCTGCTGTACATGCTGTCGGGAGCAATTGTCTCGCATCTCCCGGTCGGCCAACTTCAGTTGTCGTTTGCGTTAGGCTGGTTGCCCTGGTCGGTTGCTTCGATTCTGTGGGTCGGCCAAAGCCGGAGTTACACCGCCCTCGTTTTAGCCGCTTTGGCTCAAGCCATGTTTTTCTTCGCCGGGAATTTGTATTACCAACTGTACGGCCTGGCGTCTATTCTGATCATTGTGGCGATCAACGCAGTTGAGTGGTCGGCAACGCCCAGCCTCAACGTGAGGGCGGGCTTGAGATACCTGGCGGCTGGTCTGTTGGCATTAGGGTTGATTGCCCTCCAGCTTTTCCCCCAGTTGGCCTCACGAGGCGCGATTCGCAACGACGGCGGATTTGGGTCCGATGTTGAAGTTGAAGGCTCGCAGAAACCGGCTGATGCGCTCCTCAACTACATCGTGTCCGATCACGACTTCTACGTCACGTCACTGTTAGGCAAAGCGCCGTACATTCAAGAGAGCTATCGCTACGTTGGCGTCAGCCCGTTCCTTTTCGCGCTGTTTCTGGCGCCGGCCTTTCGACGTGGCCGCCGCAAGCAGATCGTCGCCTTTGGGCTGTGCTTCTTGCTAATGCTGGCCTGGGCCGACCTGAACCATTCGTTTGTCAAAGAGATTTACCGCGCCCTGCCGTTGCTGTTTCAATTCCGCTGGCCGGGCCGGGCGCTCAGCGTCGGCGGCCTCTTCTTGATCTTCCTGGGCGCATTTGGCTTGGATGAGCTTTTAGCTTCACTGCGCTCATCTCAAACACTGCTGTCAATCTTCACCGCGCCGGGCCAGCAACAGTTTGTTATTCGCCTGGGGCCGCTGTTGAGTAGCCTGGTCGTGGTCGGGGCCGGCCTGGCCGTCAACGATGTGTATCAGGCTCACAAAGAGATGGTGTCCCTGAGTGCAGAGTCGTCGCCTGACGGAGAAGATGCCTTGAGGTGGCTGAGAGAAAATGATCCAGGCCCGTACGGAATTAGCACGGCGCTGGCGGTCACGGAGAACGGCTCGATTACCGGTTACGAACTCGGCTTGCGCCTTTTCAGCATTGTTGACGGCTGGCGTTCGGCGCGCGCCACTCAGCAGATCGGCCAGGAAGATGCCATTTCTTTGCCGCCCACCTATTGGGTCATTTTGAACACCGATCTGCCGGGTTTGCCAAACGCCGATCTGTTGCAGACGTTCGACTCAGTGAACGTCTGGCGCAATCGAGACAGTTTCCCTTACGCATTTTATTTGCCGGTTGACCGGGCCAGGGCGCAGACTCCAATAGCATTGGCGGACGTGACCGCCGCCCCCGTCGCCCGGCGCGACGGGCCTAACCGTCTCCTGGTGGAAATGGAGGGCGAGGAAGCCAGCCTGTTGGTCGTGTCAGAAGCGTGGTTTTCGGGGTGGCAAGTGTGGGTGGATGATCGGCGGGCAGACCTGACAACGGTTAGTACGGCTTTGAATGTGTACTTTGGTTTTGAGGATCCACCCCTCTACTTGACTTTCCCGGCCAGCCTGATGGCTGTGCAAGTTTCGCCGGGCCGCCACAAGGTCGTCTTTCAGTTCGAGTCGCCGGCGTTCAAGGTTGGCCTCGCCCTCAGCGCGGCGACGCTCCTCATTTCGGCTCTGCTAATCTGGGCCGATGTTCGCCGCGTCAGGGCATCCAAAGCTAAACCGTCGAATACGCCAACCATTCCTGACACTGGCTTGCCGTAGTACAATCACCTCGTGCCTGCCATCATCATCTATCGCGATAAAACCTACGAAGTTGAACCCGGCCTCACCGTCAAAGAGGCGCTGATCAAAATCGGCCTCGAGCCGCAGTTGTATATTGCCGTCCGTAATGGCAAGCTTGTCACCGATGAGCGACGCCTGCGGGAAAACGACAAACTCAAGCTGGTCGCCATCATCTCTGGCGGGTCAACCTTTCACTCCGGCTTTGTGGCGGTGGTGGGCCGCCCCAACGTGGGCAAGTCCACTTTGCTCAATGCCCTCCTCGGCCAAAAGGTCGCCATCGTCTCCCCGCGCCCGCAAACCACCCGTCGCAAACAACTTGGCATACTAACAACCGCTGAGGCGCAAATCATTTTTGTAGACACCCCCGGCATTCATCGCCCCAAACAAGCGTTGGACAAATACATGCAGTCGGTTGCCACAGGCGCCATCGCCGACGCTGATGTCATCCTGTGGCTGGCCGACGTTTCCGAGCCGCCGACGACTGAAGACAAACGCCTTGCCGAACTCATTGCCAGACACGCGCCCAAGACTCCCGTCGTCCTGGCGCTCAACAAAAGCGACCGCCTCAAACCGGCGCACGTCCTGTCAAACTCCGACGCTTTCCGCGCCCTGGCCCCAAACGCCGAGTGGATGCTGGTCTCGGCGACGCGCGGCGACAACCTGGAGAAGATCGCGCCTATGCTCGTCGCCCGCCTGCCCGAAGGCCCGCAGTATTACGGCGAAGACGAAGTCACCGACGCTCAACTGCGCGACCTGGCCGCCGAGTTGATCCGCGAAGCGGCGCTGGCTGAGTTGCGAGATGAAGTGCCGCACGGAATCGCCGTCGAGATCGAAGAGTTCAAGGAGCCGGAAGGCAAGGCCGCCCACGTGAGCGCGGTGATTTACGTGGAGCGCGAGAGCCACAAGGGCATCCTCATCGGCAAGAAGGGCGCGATGCTCAAAACCATTGGCGAGCAGGCCCGCAAAGAAATCGAGGCCCAGCTTGACGGCAAAGTGTTTCTGGCTCTGCACGTCAAAGTCCGCGAAGGCTGGCGGCAGGACGATCGCGCGGTGAAGCGGTTTGGCTATGATGATCGTGAGGAGTGATGGTTGATGATGACTTAACCACGAAGCCTCAAAGGCACGAAGTTTCACAAAGATTTCTTAGTGGCCCTTTGTGTCTCGCGAAGCGGTCTTCGTGGTGGACGTTTTACCATGACGACACCTTTCTATAACTCGCCCTATTCCTCTCGCTACGGCTCGCCCGAAATGCGCGCCCTGTGGTCGGACGAACGGCGGCGCAAACGCTGGCGGCTGATCTGGGCCGCGCTGGCCGAGGCCCAACAGCAAGCCGGACTGGTGACGGCGGAGCAGGTTGCCGACTTGCGCGCCCACGCCGGCGAGATCAACATTGCTCGCTCGCTCGAAATCGAAAAAGAGATCGGCCACGACGTGATGGCCGAAGTGCGCGCTTATGCCGAGCAGTGCCAAACCGGCGGCGGCATCATTCACTGGGGCGCGACCAGCGCCGACATCACCGACAACGCCGACGTGCTCGGCCAGCGCGAAGCCCTGGCGCTCGTGCAGGATCGCCTCGCTCAACTTTTGCTGGCCTTCGCGGCTCGCATTGAGCAGACTCGCGATCTGGCGTGCATGGCCTACACTCACCTTCAGCCCGCCGAGCCGACGACGTTTGGCTATCGCCTGGCCGTTTACGCGCAAGACCTGCTCACGCACCACCACGCGCTCACCAACCTGCGAAAGAAATTGCTGGGCAAAGGCCTCAAGGGCGCGGTCGGGACTCAGGCCTCGTATGATGAAATTCTGGATGGCACACCCTTCACGCCTGCCGAACTCGAGTCTCAGGTGATGCGGTCGCTTGGGTTAGAAGCATTTTCTATCGCCACCCAAACCTATCCACGCGGACAGGACTACACGATGCTGGCCGCCCTGGCCGGGTTGGCCGCCGCCCTGCACAAGTTCGCCTTTGATCTGCGGGTGATGCAGTCTGCCGGTTTTGGCGAGGCGGCTGAACCGTTTGGCGAAAAGCAGGTCGGGTCGAGCGCCATGCCCTTCAAACGCAATCCGGTCAACGCCGAAAAGATTTGCTCCCTCGCTCGCTACGTCGCCGCCCTGCCGCAAGTCGCCTGGAGCAATGCCGCCGGGTCGCTTCTCGAACGCACCCTCGACGACTCGGCCAACCGCCGCGCGATTTTGCCCGAAGCCTTCATTGCGATTGATGAGATGCTGATCACCGCGACCCGAATTGTGGAAGGGATGACGATTGACGAAGCCGCCTGCGCCCGCAACCTTGAGATGTACGGCCCCTTCGCCGCCACCGAGCGCGTGCTTATGGCGATAGTGAAAGCCGGGGCCGACCGCCAGCGCATGCACGAACGTTTGCGTGAGCACAGCCTGAAGGCGTGGGAAGCGATCAAAGCCGGCAAGCCCAACCCGCTGGCCAACCTTATCGCCACCGATCAGCAACTCCTCTTCTACCTTCAGCCCAACAAACTCAAGGCGTTGATGGACGCCCGCGGCTACGTGGGCACGGCCCCGGAGCGGGCGGCGGCGCTGGCGAAGACCCTCCGCGAACAGTACAGCGTCAATTCGAAATAGACACTTGTCGCCAAGTCATAGGCGAATGTACTGAATTGCCTTAAAACGCTTGCGTTAAGGCGGCAAAGTTTGCTATGGTGGTCAACGGAGGAAACCCATCATGACAAAACTTGCCCGCCTGATCATCATCACTCTCATCGTCTCGGCCTGTGCAACGGCCACCCCACAGCCAACGGCCACCCCACCCCCAACTCAAACTCCGGCCCCAACCCTCTCGCCCACAGATACCCCGACTCCCGTTCCGAGCGACACCCCGACGCCCGAACCCACCCACACCCCAGTTTCAACCGACACGCCCAAACCCACCGACACCCTGGCCCCGACAGCCACTCACACCAACACCTTCGTGCCGGTGACGCTGGCCCCGACGGCCACTTTCACCTCAGCCGCGCCAGACTTTCTCACCACCGTCAGCACAGTCAAACTCCAGGTAGAGGGTTTTGGCGGGATGATTGACGGCGCGTTGCGGAACGGCTTCATCAATTGCCAGGACGTGGTCAACCAATATTTGACGATTGCCGGCGCGCCCCAGTTTGAACCCGGCAACTTCGGCGGGCCGTATCAAACCTATCGCGCCGCCGTTGACCTGTTCACCAACAAGTCGCACGACATCTATCAGAACTGTGCTGATTTCCTGGCGAATCCGGGGGGCGGCTCGATTCCGTTTCAGCAGTGGGGCGCGGCCCGGCAGAGTGTGAATGAAGCAGTGGATTTGCTCAGGCAGGCGATTGTGGCCGCCGGCGGAACGCCGTAGAAGAACTTACCAAAGTTGTCTTGCCCGGCCTCTTTCTTCAGTCTATACTCACCTCAGCCCAGCAACTTCGGCAGAAGTTCCAGCAGGCGGGGCAGGGCGCTCGAGTTCATGAGCAGGGCGGTCACAAGGATCAGGGTAGCCGCCAGCCAGCGGGCGCGCACGTTGAGTTGAAGGGTCAGGCAACCGCGCTTGAGTTGCAATCGCAGGGACAGCGCGGGCAGGGTTCGTTTGGTTTGAAGTTTCTTTTTCATCGGTGCAATCTCCTTTGAGGTGATGTCCGATGAGCGCTCATCTGCGAACACAGTAGCACTTTTGAGAAGGTTGGTCATGGACAACTCTATCCTTGACAACACATCGCCGGAAGAGCATGAACGGCTTGTTGAACTTCAGGCAGAGCTTGAAGGCCTGGAGTTTGCTCCGCTTCTCAAGAAATTGATGAAGCAATTTGACCTGTCCTCCGTCAAACAAACCGCTGTTTCAGCAGAGATAGACGACTCAATCTTGAATAAGATTCTAAAAGGCGAGCACCACGAGTTCAAAGCAAAGAACGTTGATGCCTTACTGGACGATTTAGAAACGCTGGACAAGCTGACCAACCTGGCAGAAAAAGAGATTTGGCGGCGGGAGCTGCGGATCGCGGCTTTTCTCCACTATGATTTTTACAAGTCCGTTGAACCGCGCTTGAAAGAATTCGGAACCACGGCCCAGCAGGAGATCGCCTGGAAGATTTACCGGCGCCAGGCATACCCTGCGGCGGCCAAAACCTATGACGAAACAAAAGAGCAGTTGGGCCAGCCATTCCCGCTCGTCTTGCCGTTAGCCGATTTGTTGGCCGCCAAACTCAAGGGAAAAGACTGGATCAAAGTGCCCGAAGGGTTTGAATTACTTGACGTTGAGGAAGACAGCTACCTCATTTGGAATAATTTTCAGGGTGAAGGCTTCAACTTGCCACCGGATTACAAAGTCGAATGGGCAGGTTTTCGCAAATTCAGAGTGCGGCGCAAGCCGCCCGAACCCTCGCAACCCGACCGCCGCCCAGCCAAGCCCACCGCCCGCTTCATCGAGCCGGAGATGGTGCGTGTGCCAGCGGGCGAGTTCTGGATGGGAAGCGATGAGGGCGATAAAGAAGCTTATAGCGACGACGAAAAACCCCGCCACCGTGTTTACCTGCCCGAGTTTTGGATTGGGCGCTACTTGGTGACCAACGAAGAATACCGGCTGTTTTTGCTGGATGACCGGAGCCGCAAAGCGTCTTCGGCTTGGCAAGGGCGTGATTTTCCGATGGGGAAGGCGAATCATCCTGTGCAATATGTCTCGTGGAAAGATGCTCTGGCTTATTGCCAGTGGCTCTCCCGCCTCAGCGGCGGATCCTATACTTTGCCCAGCGAGGCGGAATGGGAGAAGGCGGCGCGGGGCAAGGACGGGCTGAAGTATCCATGGGGGGACGACTGGCAGGCGGATTTGTGCAACACCAGCGAAAGCAAAATCAATGACACCACGCCGGTTGGCAAGTATTCATCGCTTGGCGGCGACTCGCCTTATGGTTGCGCCGACATGGCTGGCAATGTTGCGGAATGGACACGTAGTTTGTTGGAAGGGGATAAGTCGGAGTTCAAGTATCCATACGACCCTCAAGACAAACAGCGTGAAAACTTGAATGCGGCTGATAAAGTTCGCCGCGTGGTGCGTGGTGGTTCCTTCATTGTCGATCGTTGGTTCGCCCGCTGTGCGTCCCGCACCTGGAATTACTGGAGCGGCCTCCACGGTTTTCGGGTAGTGGCTGTCCCGTTCCGACTCTGAACTCTGGATACTCTGATCTCTGTAACTCTGGACTCTGAGGGGATGGGGTCTGGGGAAGGGGAAACCCCTTCCCCAGCGGTTTGAAATTTTAGGCGTTTCGAGCTGGGGGTGAAGTTTATGGCGGGGGTGTCTCTCTAATCCGCCCACAACCTTTGATCCAAAGATGGGCCTGGTTCTGCTGGGTGCTTCCCGGCAGAACCAAAGCTAATTTTAAACAGGCGGGCAGGGGGCGGATTAGAAGGCCCAACCCGCTCTGGGGCGAAGTTTATGGCGGGGGTGTCTCTCTAATCCGCCCACAACCTTTGATTCAAAGAGGGGCCTGGCTCTGCCGGGATGCTTCCCGGCAGAACCAAAGTTAATTTTAGATAGACGGGCAGGGGGCAGATTAGAAGGCCCAACCCACTGTCATCATCTCCCACTCAGAAAGTTGATCACCGCCAAAATCCCTTCCCGCAACTTCCCCGCCTGCGCCTCATCCAACGCCTCTCGCACTGGCAGTTCAACCGTCAGTGAGCGCATCAGGTGATCCACCGCCCAGGTGGAAGCGTCGCCCGTCACCTTGTAGCCGCCCAGCCAGCGGTTGCTGTAATTGTAGCCGGCCGCTTCGGCCAGAACCTGCCCTACTTCACGCGAAGCCGCGTCGCCAAGCTCGACGCTGTTGGTTAAATGCGTGCCGGGCATCACCAGCCCGTTCGGCGGAAAGGCAGAGTGAAAGTAAATGAGGGTCACGTTGCCGTACTCGGCTTGTAGCGCCAGCAACCAGTCGCGCAACGCCCGCGTCTCCGGCTCCGAGAAAGGTTCGGGGCCGCCGCCGACTGGCAGAAAAAAGTCCGTCGCAATTTCAACGCCCGGCTTCCAGTCGTAAGTCTCCCAGTTTCGGTTCAGGTCAATGCCGTTGGCGTTGAGGCGCTTGCCCCGCGAAGCTCCGTCCGGGTTGAGCGAGTCGATCACAAACAACCCCAGCCCCGGCGGCAAACCCATCGCCCCACTTTCCACATCGGCTAACAACTGCTCGACGACCGGCGCAGAGTTCATCTCGTCGCCGTGAATGCCGTTGACCAGCACCAGCGCCTGCTCCGGCGCTTCCGAGGCCGGGAAGGCAACTCCGGCAATATCACGCCCCTCCACAGATTGGCCGATGACGAAATGATGGGCGGCGAAGTCGAACGAGAGGGGAGTGGCGGTAGCGGTGAGCGTGGCTGTGGGAGAAGGTTGGGCCGTCTCTGTTGGAAGAATGGATTGGGCTGGTGTGGCGGCCACAACCGGGGAAGCGGTTGCCGTAAATGGCGCCGTCACGGTGGCGTCCGACTCTGGAATCTGCACCACCACCGTCGAGACCGGCAAGGCGTTGAGGGCGAACACGGTTGGCAGGCTTAGCACGGCCAGCATCAGCCAGCCGAGAACAACAAGAACGGCGGCAATGATCAGTGCCGCCGCCAGTTCGATGCCGGTGATGGAGTGTTTCATCTAGCGCAGTTTGCCCGCAGTGGTACTGCGGGCGGCACGCTTCGCGAACTGCCGCCCGCACCCCTTTAATTTCCATCTACAGCTTTTGCCGGGCCAGCACTGCCGCGCCCACCACGCCCGAAGCGTCCTTGAGAGCCGCCGGGACGATCTTCACCAGCTTCGCGTTTTGCTTGTTGATAAAGTTGGCGTAAGCCACTTTGCGAATCGGAGCGATGAACTTTTCGCCCAGCCGCTCGGTCACGCCGCCGCCGATGACGATCATCTCCGGGTCAAGCACGTTCACCAGGTTGGCGGCCAGCAAGCCCAGCGTGTGTTGCGCTTTCGCCAGGGCGTCGGCCATCACCTTGTCGTTCTGCTTCAAGGCTTCGACGATCACACTGCTCGTCATCCGTCCTTGCCCCACGCTTTCGATGAGTTCAGGCACAACGCTCTTGCGGCCAGCGGCGACCATTTCTTTCACCATCCGCTCCATGCCGGTTCGGCTGGCCAGCGGCTCCACCGTGCCGGGCTGGCCGGTCTTGCCGATGATGCCGTTGTCGGCGGCCACAATGGTGTGGCCCACTTCGCCCGCGCCGCCGCGAAAACCGCCGCGCAGTTCGCCGTTCAAAATGATGCCGCCGCCGATCCCGGTTCCCACAAACACGGCGGCCATATCGTTCACTTCGCGCCCCGCGCCGTGCGTGAACTCGCCAATCGCGCCCACGCGCACGTCGTTGTCAATGTAAGCCGGAACGCCAAGCGCCTCTTCCAGTTTGTCGGCCAGCGGCATGTTCGTCCAATCCTTGCCCAGGTTCACGGCCAGGCGCACCACGCCGCGCTCGGTGTCCACCGGCCCCGGCACGCCCACGCCAATGCCGCCGATGTCCTTCATCTTCACATCCGCTTCTTTGGCCGCGTCTTTGATGGTTTTGACCAGGCGATCAAACACGCCTTCGCCGCCAAGCTCCGGGTGAGTCTTGCGCTTGGCCATACCGAGCACGGTTCCATCTTTGGCCACCACGCCCGCCCGCATACTCGTCCCGCCCAGGTCTACGCCAATGAAAAGTTTTTTCGCCATAACACTTCTCCTTGATAGCAATTCACCACCAAGGCACAAAGACCCAAAGGTTCACAAAGACTTTTCTTTCTTTGTGTAACTTCGTGTCTTCGAGTCTTCGTGGTGGATCTGTTTCACTCGCCGACAATTTCGTTGAGCGCCAATTTGTAGCTATTGTAGTCCGATTTGCTGAAGCAGACGAAGGTGACTTTTTCGAGAGCCGGGTTCTGTTCGAGGAAGGCTTTGACTTCGGCGATGGCGATGCGGCAGGCCTTCTTGCTCTATAAATGCAAACGGGGCGAGCAATTCTTCGCCCGCCCCGTGACTGCTTGACCAACCGACTACTTGACTACCGGATTACCACCCACTCAACTGGCTGGCCCGCTCCACCAGTTGGGCCAGTTCGGCCACGTCGGCGTCGCCGGGGAGTTGGGCGGCGAGCCGTTGGGAGCGAATGCGCAGGTCGTCGAAGGTAGTCTCGGCGGCGTAAGGACTGCGGCGCAGAAGTTCGGCGTATTGCGAGACAACTACATCAAGCTGGTAGCGGAGCGAGGCTTCGTCGAACGACTTCGCCATGTCCCAACTGTTGAAGTTGCCGTTGATCTCTTTGACCTCGTGCGTCGTCGGGTCTTCCCAGCGCAGGCTGACGGTGGCGATGCGGCCTTCGGCGCCGAGGTTGTGGAATTGCACGGCGTAGAGAGCGGTGACGGTGTGCCCGGCGCCGATCTCGCCCGCGTCCACGGCGTTGTTGCGGAAGTCCTGGTCGGCCACGGCCCGGTTCTCGTAACCGATCAGCCGGTAGCGGGCCACCACTTCGTTGTTGAAGTCCACCTGCACTTTGGCGTTGAGGGCGATGACTTGCAGGGTCGAGGTCATGTCTTCGACGAACAGCTTGTTGGCTTCGTCCAGATCGTCCACGTAAGCATAGTTGCCGTCGCCGTTGTCGGCCAACTGCTCCATGAGCACGTCGTTGAAGTTGCCCATGCCAAAACCGACGGTGGTCAGGGTGATGCCGGCGTCGGCGTAGCCGCGAACGCTTTGCAGAATTTGATCGGGGCCGGTCGCGCCGACGTTGGCCACCCCGTCACTGCACAGGATGACGCGGTTGATGCCGTCGGGGCGGTAGGCGAGATTGGCGATGTCGTAGCCCAGGCGGAGGCCGGCTTCCACGTTGGTCGCGCCTTCAGGTTGCAGGCCGTAGATGGCGCTGAGGATCGTCGCCCGGTCTTCGCCGCTGGTCGGGTTCAACATCACTCGCGCATCCGAGCCGTAGACCACGATGGCAACCGTGTCCGAGGGGCGCAGGCGATCCACGAGCATTTGCAGAGATTGCTTGACCAGTTCGAGGCGGCCACCCTGAGCCATCGAGCCGGAGATGTCAATCACGAAGGTGAGCGAGGCCGGTTTGCGCTCGGCTTCAGAAACTTCATAGCCTTGCACGCCCACGCGGATGATTTGCGTGCCGTCCTTCTGGAAGGGCGAGGGCGCGCCGTCGGCGTAGAGGGCGAAGGCCACATCGGGCGGGGCGGCGTAATCCTGCTGGAAGTAGTTGACGAACTCTTCCACGCGAATGGCGTCGGCGGGCGGGATGTTGCCGTTGTTGACGTAGCTGCGGGCGACGGTGTACGAGGCCGTGTCCACGTCCAGGGCAAAGGTGGAAAGGTGGTCGGCGTAGGTGTCAATGAAGGGGTTGACGCCGTAGTTCTGGAAGGTGTTGTCGAATGGAGGTGTGGCGGTAGGCGCAAGATAGGCCGGGGCTTGAGTGGCCGCAGGCGGTAGATAGATTGGCCCAGAGGTGGCCGCCGGCGCTTCGACCGCTTGCGTCGTGATGACGTAGGGCGCTTGCGTGGCCTGCGGGGCCGAGATTTGGACAGGCGTGGCTGCGCCGCCGCAGGCGGCCAACAGCAAAGTGAAAACGATTGAGACGATGATGAGATGTTTGGCGTTCATGGTTGTTCTCCTTTTGGTCGGGGCGAAACATTCGCCCGCAGATTGTTGTTTTTCCATTTGAGTTCATTGGCGAATGCTTCGCCCTTACTCTGCAAACAGGGTAACGCCAAACGGGTTGACAGGCTTGATAAAGGGTTGACAGGGGGATGACAAAAAAAGACGCCGGGTGTCAGAGCGAAGGACACCCGGCGTCGAGATGGTTAGCGTGCTTTTAGGGCCGACGGAAACGGGCGACAAGCCAGCGGAGGGTTGCGAAGAAGCCGACAATCATCAGGAATGGCGGCGTGAGAAACACGGCGATCCAGAAAAGGGCAGTAGTGAGGCCGAAGATGAACGACACAGCGTTGTTTATCCACTGTGAGGCGGCCTCACCAGCGCGCCCCAGGACAGGTGTGGGCCGCAACTGCACGGTGATGTTCGAGTACGTGTTCCAGCCGTTCGAGCCGTCGCCGGTTCCCACCAACTCGCCGGAGGTGCTCTCGTGCGTAGCCTTGCCCAGCCGGAGCAGGTCTTCGCGGGCTAAGTCGAAGTAAGCGACCGGCACGGCCAGGGTGAGCGTGGCGTATTTTTCGTTGCCCTGATACCACGACTGTGAACTGACCAGGTAGCCGCCGTGCTCATAGGCCACTTGCTCGGCCCGGTCTGCCGCCGAGTCGGTGTTGTACACTTCCAATTCAAGATAGGCATTGTAGACGACGAGGGTGTTGGCCGGCGCGTTGCCCGACGAGGTGACGACACCGCTTTCCGAGCCGCGTGGGTACGAGCCGATGAGCTGGGGCGTGGCACTGCCGCCACAGGCCGCCAGGGCCAACGCGAGGATCAGGATGAGTGAATGGAGTGAGAGTGAGCGGAACATGGCCGCCTCCTTTGAGAGTGTGAGCGTTGCTCATACTCTAGCCCGGATGAGGCGGCAGGCTTGATATTCGGTTGACAAAAGATTGACAAATTACAAAATCTGGGCGAGGTGGGCGGCAGTGAGATACAACACCTGTTTTTGATGTGAGTTGAGGTTGACGAACTTGAGCGCGCCGAGGCAGGCCAGGTAGAGCGCCAGTTGATATTCTCGCGGCTGAGAGGGGTTGAAGAGGCAACGGGCGGCAATTGAATGAAGAGAAGAGAGAAGAGGGTGGAGAGAGCCGGTTCGTAATTGAGCGGCATAATCTGACACAGAAGCAAATTGGGGCGCGAGGACGTGGGCGATGATTTCGGCTTCGAGGTGGGCGAAGTCGTACAAGGGGTGGCCGTCTCTGGTTTGGGCAAAGTCAATCAGCCACACAAAGCCGCCGGGGCCGACGAGGATGTTTTCGAGATTGAGGTCGCCGTGAATGGTGGACTGGGTGGCGATGAGGCGCTCGTTGAGAAGAGCATCCAGCTTGAGGAACGGATCGGGAAGGCCGAATAGTTCGAATCCCGCCGTAAGTTCGCCAAGCAATGTTTTGCGGGTGGCGACGATGCGCCCCCGGGCGTTGACTGGCAGAGTGAGACTGTTCCAACGCACGCGCAACGGCGGATAACCGGGCTGGGTTAAGCCTGAAAGAGAAAGTGATTTGCCGTCGGCGCGGCGCTCGACAATGTTGAGATTTTTGAGGGCGACGACATGGCCGGGCTGCATGGCAGTGGTTGAAGCCGGCGCATATAAACCATCGAAGGTGTTGTTGATCGGCTCATCGCCACACGGTTCGACGACAAAGTGCGCGGGCAACATGCGATCGTACTCCTCGGCCAGACGGAACGTGTAAGGCTTGCGCTGAAGCCACCAGTTGGGGCCGAAAGTCTGAAAGAGTTTCTCTAACAAAGAAGGATCGAGATTAGAGATTAGAGATTCGCGGAGGCTGATAGGCAAGCGAGTCGGCTCGGCGATGAAGGTGTAACGGAGAACGGCCCTCACCCCCGGCCCCTCTCCCGTCCCGCGAACAGCACGCGGGACAGGAGAGGGGGGAGAAACGGGCGCTTCTTGAATCCGCGCTGTCATGGGCGGCAGGGTGTCTTTGACGAAGGCTTCGTAGTTTTCGAACTCGCGCTGAATGGAGTCGCGTTCGCCGAGTTTGGCGATGGTGTAAGCGTCGGCCCGGCCATCGGCGCGGACGGGCAAGGCCAGGAAGGTGCGCGCGCCGGAGTAGCCGGAGCGGAACTCGGCCTCCAGCGTGACACGGGCGTAACGGCGGAAGAGCGTCTTGAGCAGTCGCGTCTCTTCGGCTGAAAGTTGCAGGCCGGGTGGATGTTCGATGATCAGCCCGGCGTTGGGGTTGGCGGTTTGCAATGAGGGCCGGGCGCGGCGCGGGCGCAAAACGTAAGCGGCCAGCGGCAGGCTGAGGGTGCTGCCGAACGCCAGACCCACGAACCCGGCGGCCAGGGCCTCGCGCTGGGTGAGGCCGAAGAACGAGGCCACTTGAACGTTGAGGCCTTTGGAGTAGATCACGGTTTCACGAAGGGGCGACGGGTTACCCGGCTGAGGCGTCCACACCAGCCGGAGGAGGATCGAGAGCCGTTGTTGATTTGGCGCGAGTGGGGTGATCGTCCAGCGCCACGTCACCGGCTGATCGAGCGGCAAACCGTAAGTTTGCTCGTTGCCCGGCTCGATGTCAAAGCCCACGCCGTCGAGCCGGGCCGAGGCCGAGAGGCTGAAGCCGCCGGGCCGCTCGACCGGCACGGTGTCGGTAATGGTTTGGTGTTCGGGAAATTCTGTGGTGACGGTGTAGCCGTCTTTCGACGGGATGAGGGCGAGGCGAATGAGGTCCGATTCGCCCAGCCGCATTTCCGGCGGCCACTCCAATTCGATCACGCGCGCTTCGACGACGGGCGTGGCTGTGGGGCTGATGGCGGGAACTGTTGTGACGACGGGCGGTGAGGTGACGATGACGCCGGTTGAGGTTGGGGCGCCGGTTGCCTCGACCGTTTGCGTTTGGACTTCGGCGGTAGCCGCGGCTGGCACTTCGGTGGGCGAAATTGTCGCGGCAGGCGCCTCGGTGGCGGCAGGCGCTTGGGTAGTGGCCGCGCCGCCGCAGGCCGCCAGAATGAGGACGACAAGGATCGCCGCAACGATCAGCCAAAACTTCTGCGCCTTCATTCCAGCCTCGACAACTCAACAAAAGACTGCGGTGGGGCGAACAGGGTGGGGGCCACCGGCGCTTGCTCGCTGATATGCTCCAGAGGCCGCACGGCGTAAACCAGCGCCACACACGACAGGCAAACAATGAGCAGGCCGACGATTGCCAGCGCCAAACGCGCGCGAGGGGACATGTATTTAGTATAATCCCAATTGGCGAGAGGCGGTTGCATAAAAAAAATAGAGACGTTCCACCGGAACGTCTCTACAGGTTGCCTCGATTGCCAAAATCAGTTCAACACATCCAGCCCCGGGTCAAGCGCCGGAATCAATTCGCCGAGCGGCGTGGCAATGACGAACAACCGCCCCCAGGTGGCAACGCCGCCCTGCTCGATGCACGTCTGAAAGGTCAGGTGATGCTCGCCGCGATACACCCGGTCGTAAAGCTGGGCCGAAGAAACCACCTCGCCCGTGTCCAGGTCCAGGAATTGACTGCGGGTGCTGGCCGGCTGGAGCGCCTGATAGCGCAGAATGTTCGCCACCAGATACCCTTGCTTCGCGCCGTCGCCGTAAACGATCCACACTTCCTGGCCGAAGTTCAAATTGAAAAACTGCGCGCCCGAAACATGGTTGTGCGCCAGCAGGCCGATGACGTTGGTGAAAGTGGCATAGCGAAACTGAGTGGCCGTGTCCGGGGCCGCCGAAATATACATCGGCCTGGTTTCGGGTTGTTGCTCCACCCGCAAGGCCAGCGCCCCCGGCGCGTACACACCCCGCACCACGCCCGCCGCTCCGTCCTTCACGCCCAGCGCAAATTCGTCCAACGGACTGGCAACGCTTTCGACACCTTCCTCCGCAAACACCACCGGGCCGCCAGTGACGGGAATAGCCTCAACCTGTGGTGCAGGCGAGAGTGCCAGCAGAAGCAGGCCGGCCAGCAAGAGCGTGAATGTTCGGCGCCAAATTGATTTCATAAGTTCACTCCCATAAGCCAAATACGTCTCGTATAATAGGCCTGTAATGTTGGTCGGAGACTTACCGATCACTTACGAATAAACGCGATCTGTTTGTCCATCATCAATGTCATGACCACCTGGGACACTTATCCCAACGACTATCGCGCCACCGAAGTCGCCTTCATCACCACCGCCGCCCGCGCCGGCGAGTGCGTCTCGGTTGTTGGCTTGAGCGGCGCCGGCAAGAGCAACCTGCTGGGCTTCATTGCCAACCGGGTTTCGCTTCCGGGCCGCCGATTCGTTCTGATTGATTGCAATCGCCTCTCACAACCTACGCCTTCGACAATGTTTCGACTCGTCAGGCGCGCGCTTGGCGACTCCGGTGAAGCCGCCGACGAGTTGGAGGCCCTGGACTCGGCCCTTGACCGTTTTATCTCGGCTTCGGGCGGGCCGACTCTGTTGCTCGACCGCTTCGACGTGTTCACTCACGATCCCGACCCGGCCCTCTTCAACAACCTGCGCGCCCTGCGCGACCGCCACAAGTTCGAGCTGACCTTCCTCGCCAGCACCCGTCGCCCCCTGCCGCCCGACAACGAATTTGCCGAACTCTTTCACGCCAACACCCTCTGGCTCGGCCCGCTCAACCAAAACGACTCGCGTTGGAACGTGGCCCGCTACGCCGAACGCAAAAGCCTGCATTGGGACGAAACGGTGGTCGAGGCTTTGTTCAACGTCTCGCGCGGCTACGCCTCATTTCTGCGCGCCGCCTGCGAGTCTTACGCCGCTGGCGCGAACGTCGGGAACATTGCCAGCCACCCGGCGGTGCGGGCGCGGGTGGAAGAATTTTGGAGCGACAAGCCCACCGACGATGAGCTTCGCCTCTCCGGCCTCAGCGGCCATCCTTTTCTCACGGCGGCTCGCCCGTCCGGTTTTGCCTTCGATACGACTCAACTGACGGCCAAAGAGCATCTCCTGCTCAACTACTTCCTCGCTCACCCGGAGACAGTCTGCGAAAAAGACGATCTGATCCACGCCGCCTGGCCCGAAGACAAAGTGTTCGAGCGCGGCGTGCGCGACGACAGCCTGTCCCAACTCATCCGCCGCCTGCGCGAAAAGATCGAGCCAGACCCGGCCACCCCGCGCCACATCTTCACCGTGCCCGGACGCGGCTACCGGTTCAAGTCCTCATGAGGGAATGCATGAAACGTGCCGTGTTTGTTCCCGCCCGAAGAGCTTAGAGAGATAGGATGCTGAATCCGCCAAATAGCAGATCGGAACAATTGAAGCTGTGGTTGCAATGGAGTATGGCAACATTTCTTGCGGATGTTGTTGGTAATACGATTGCTTTGATTCCTGCCATTTTGATCGGCATTGGGGTCAATATTGGCTTAGAGACACTTTCCAATACTTTGGGGCTGGAGTCAGAAACCGACATTACTGTTTTTGCAATGAATCTGCTTTCAAGCATAGTAGTGTCTTTCGTCGTAGGGGTAGTACAAAGTACAGCGCAATTTGGGCTCTCCCGTTTTTAACGGGAAAAACTGAATAAATGCGATAACATCGGAGTTGAAAGGCTGTGTCCGATGAACAACAACGATATTCTAAACAAACTGCTTGGCATTCAAAATCTCCAGGTGCGGCGAGCTGACTGGGTCGGCGAAGACCAAATCAATCTGATTGTTGAGTCGACGTTGCCCGTCGCCGGTTGCCCAAACTGTGGACACCTCAGCACTCAGGTGCACGATCTGAGCGAAGTGCAAATGGTTCGAGATTTGCCGCTAGCCGACAGGCGTTGTTATTTGAGTTATCGTGCTCGACGTTTCCAATGTGAGCCTTGCCAAAAGACCTTTGTCGAACGGGTGGATTGGAAAAGGACGGGCTTCAGTTATACCGAGCGTTATGAGCGGCAGGTCTACCAACGCGTCCGCCGCGAGACCGTCAGTCAAGTCGCCCACGAAGAAGGTCTGAGTGAAGAAGCCACCCAGACCATCTTTGAATACTGGGCAAAAAAAAGATCGAGGGTCGCGGCTACCCGACGGTAAGCGCGATCTGCTTTGACGAGATTTCTTTGCACAAAGGGCATGGCCAATTTGTTTTGGTCATCTCGGCCCCGGAGTTGGGGCTGGTTCTGGACATTTTGGCAGATCGCAGCCAGGAAACCCTGCTGAATTGGCTGGAAAAACGCGGGTCGGAATGGTGTGCCGCGGTCAAAGTCGCTTGCTCGGACATGTGGGATGCCTATCAAGAAGCGGCAGCGCAGAAACTGCCGAATGCGCGGCGGGTGGTGGATCGTTTTCATGTCATGAAGAACCTGAACGAAGCGTTGACCAAAGCCAGACGGGTTATTCAAAAAGGTGCGGCTGAAGAAACGAAAGAGCTTCTCAAAGGTTGCCGGTGGTTGTTGGTCAAGAACCAAGAGAACCTAACCGAAGCACAACGGCAAAAATTGTCTGGCATGTTGGCCGCGTCGTCTGAATTGAAAAGTTGCTACGAACTCAAAGAATCCTTTCGCGATTTGTTCAATGAAAGCCTAACTCACCAAGCCGCTGAAGAGCGTCTACTAAGTTGGATTGCCAAAGTAGAAGCGACCCCCTTCAAAGCTTTGCAGTCGTTTGTCAACACCCTTCGCAATTGGTGGGAGCAAATCTTGAACTACTTTGAGGGGCGCTACAACAATGGTTTTGCCGAAGGCGTCAATTTGAAAATCAAAATGCTCAATCGCCGCGGCTTTGGTTACCGCAATTTCGGCTCCTTTCGCTTGCACGTTTTAGTCGCCTTCGACCCTATGTCCCGGTAAAAACGGGAGAGCCGCAATTTGTTATCATAAAATCGCGGGTCAGCAATGCATATAGTTGGATAGTGGCGACTACGGCGTTGGGTGTCATCTCCGGTTCGATAAGCGCAACCTTCCGGGCAACGACTCCTGCACTGTGGGTGAGTGCCTTGTTTGCAGGCTTCTTCGCCAGCCTACAAGCTTTATCAATCAGCAGAAAACTTCGATGGATTCTTTCTTGGATAGCGGCTAGTGTTATTAGCCTACTATTAAACTTGACGATGTTTGAATACGTGCTTTCGTTTTCTGCTGTTATTGCCGAACGAGCGGTCGTGTTAAAGAATCAGTTGCCCGAATTTGTTTATTACAATGTGAAGAATATTGTTATCGGCGCTTTAGGGATACCAGCCTCTGCATTTATCATGGCTTTTATTACAGGAGTTGCGGTAGCTCTATTTCTCTTTGACTATCAACCGCGAGGTAATTCATGAAGCAACTCCGACTAATGATTGCTATCAGTGCGTGGTTGGTCGCTGCATTAGCCTGCGCCTTGCCCGGCGAGAACTCGCCCGACGCGGCGGCCACGCTCGACGAAGCGGTGCGGCTCACGGTGGAAGCCGCCACCTTCGCCCCGCCGCTCACCTCCGCGCCAATTCCAATTGCAACTTCTACCGAAGCGCCGCCCATCGGCCTGACCCTGCCGCCGCCAACCGCCGAGCCGCCTGCCGCCGAACCCAGCCCCCTTCCGAACGACCTTGCTCGACCGAATGGCCTGGTCTTTCACGCTCCCCATTTTTCTGCGCCGCCAACCGTTGACGGCGATGTGAGCGAGTGGGGCGGCCTGGCCGACGTGATCGATCAGGTCGTCTACCAGCCGGGCAACTGGTCGGGCGCGGGCGACAACAGCGCCACGTTTGCTTTGGCCTGGGACGAGGCGAATTTTTATTTGGCTGTGCTGGTAAAAGATGAAGTGCGCGCCCAGACTCAAACGAATGTGGCGATCTTCAAAGGGGATAGTTTAGAGTTGTTGTTGGACGTAGATTTGGGGGGAGACTTTGCCGATGCAAAATTGAGCGGCGACGATTATCAACTGGGACTCTCGCCGGGCGACTTGGAGACGGGGAACCCGCCGCCTGGAACCTACCTTTGGTTTCCAAAAGACCGGGCCGGAGTTCCGGCCGGGGTGGCCGTGTCGGCCAAACCGACTGGTGACGGTTACACCGTCGAGGCCGCCATCCCCTGGGCCGTGTTTGGAGTCACGCCAGCCGTGAACAGCCGCTTCGGCTTCGCCCTCTCCCTCTCCGACAACGACAACACCGCCGCCGCCGAACAGCAGAGCATGGTCTCAACGGTGAACACGCGCAAGCTGACTGATCCGACGACTTGGGGAACGTTGGTGCTGGGCGAATGATTGTCATGCCGAGTGAAACGAGGCCTCTCTGCCTGTGTTGAGAGCAAAGCCAGAGACCCCTCGTAACTACACTCGGGGTGACATTATTTGAGAGCTGAAGTCCTTCACTCTGTGAGCAGTACTTGCTTTGCCTGCCCACCCTTGCTGAGAAAAGCAAATGTGGGGCCGGGCGGGGCAGGGATGCGGGCGCGCTCTTCGGGCGTGCGAGCATGACGGCGGGCCAACTCCAGGCTCAAACTCTCTTCGCCTTTTTCCATCGCCCACCTGTGGTTGGCCGAGAACAGCGGCTTCATAATGAATGAGAAGTAGCGGAAGAGAGGCTTGTCGGCTCGAATCTTCCAGTCGTAGCTGATGTTCACCCACTCGCCGCCCGGTTCAATCGTCCAAACGCCGCGTCCGTTAAAGTCGCCCCAGGCCTGCAGGCTGAAGCTTCGCGGGTAGTCCACTTCAACAATGCGGAACTGCCAGCGCAGGTCGTAGGGCAACCAGCCTTTTGTATACAGGCTGATGACCTTGCCCAGGCCGTTCTCACTGCCCGGCTCCAACTGCTTCACATCCAAATACACCGACGGCCACCAGCGGGTCAGTTCGGGGCCGTTGGCCAGAATATCGAAAATTTCTTCGGCGGTGCTTTGCATGCGCCAGCGAGTGATGAAGTGGTAGTCATTTGTTGCCATGTCGTTAATTGCCACGAAGTCACAAAGACTCGAAGACACTAAGAAAACTTTGTGTCTTGGCGCCTTTGTGGCTTCGTGTTGAATCCTTCCGCCAGATTTTGTAAGACCTGCCAGGTCTTTCGCGAAACCTGAAAACCGCAGAGGGTTGCTGAGACCTGACAGGTCTTTGGGTCAATTGCGGTGAAAGTCATTTGCCTACAACGAACTGAGTGTGAAGTACGCCGCGCAAACCCAGCGGTTGCCGGGGCGGCGCAATAATGCCTTGCCCAAATAAAAACCGTCGTCAATCTGCGCCAGCTCATCGAGCACATCGCGGATGATGAACTTCGGGTTCACGTCCAGATCGTAGTCAATCTTCAGCACATTCATGTCGGGGTCAAGTTTCCCGGCGCTCACGTAAGTGCGGAAGGTGCAGGCCCGCGACTGGCCCGGCCCGTCGGCGACGTAGCCGTCATACGAGGGCCAGATCAGGCGGCTGAGCCATTGGCCGTCGTTCGTAAAAATGTTGTCGCCACTGCTGGTGAGCGGGTCGAAGGTCTTGCCCTTCCACGGCAGCCACCAGGCGGTGAAGGCCCGGCCCAAACTGTCGAGCACCGGGTTGAGGCTGGGCGTGATCAGCGCGCCCCGGTAACGGCCACTCAGGCGCGGGTTGGGGACGACGCCACTGCGAAAGAGGTCGTTCAATGTGGCAATGGCGCTCGCCCGGTCGCGAACGACTTGGCGTTGCACATAATCCACGTCTTGCCAGATGTGGGTAGCTGTCGTCATCTTGTGTCTCCTGTGCTTTCGTCAGATAGCTTATGGAAGTGGAAATTTACTGGCCGGGTGTTGGAATCACGCCGAGTTGTTGCAAGAGGCCAAGCATGTCGTAGTTGTGCCAGCCGGCGACGATCTTGCCGTTGGCAATGCGCATGATGGTTGTGCCCGACATGACGGCGTGCTTGCCGGTGGGCGGAATGCCGCGCGATGGGCCGGTTTGCGTGCCGCGCAATGTCCAGCGATAGGCTACTTTGTCGCCTTCGCCCACCATATCTTCAAGCGTGATGGTGCAATCGGGCATGGCGGCCAACTGCGCCCGGTGACGC
The DNA here is from genome assembly GCA_016197225.1 of Chloroflexota bacterium. Taxonomy (NCBI): domain Bacteria; kingdom Bacillati; phylum Chloroflexota; species Chloroflexota bacterium. Next base: position 25,681 of record JACPWC010000065.1, on the reverse strand, counting down.
TGTTTCAGGTCTTCAGGCGTGACTGTCATTGCCTTGCCAGAGTCGTTCAATTCAACCTGGGCGGCAAAGATTTCGTCGGCCACGTCCACGTTGCCAGGATAGAACTCGTCGAAGAGGCGGCGGACGAGGGCCTTGTTTTGTTCGGCTGACATGAGAGCCTCCTTTGTGCTTACGCTCTTGTCGGTTCAGAAGTGCAAATGCTCCCCAACCGCGTCCTCGCGGTTGGGAACACCCGCGAGGACGCAGGCTAAGAGCAATTTTCAGTTCTTGTCGGTTCAGAAGTGCAAGCAACCGTAGGGCGAGTTGCCAACTCGCCCTACACTGCCTGTTTGCCAGATCACTAGCCGCCCGGCGCTGGGGCCAGGCCAAGTTGTTGCAACATGCCAAGCTGGTCAATGTTGGCCCAGTGCTCGACGATCTTGCCGTCTTTCACGCGAACGATGTGCATTTCACCCCAGGCTGCGCTCTTGCCGGTGGCCGGCATGCCCAGAAAATCGCCTTTCATCGTGCCATGAGCGGTTGCCCGTTGCACGACCATATCGCCTTCGGCCACCACGTCCTCAATGTGGTAATGAAGGTCGGGGAAGGCGGCGCGTAACATGGTGAAGAACTGTACCGCCGTCTCACGGGTGGGCGGCATGCCAGGCGGGGCGGCGTGCTCGACCGCGTTCGGTGCGATCAGACTCTCAAACTGGGACATATCGCCGGCGTTGATGGCCTCGACAGTGCGGCTGGCGACGGCTTTGTTTTGTTCGGTAGACATGGGATGGTTTCCTTTCCTGGAAAATTGTTTGCTCCAGCGCGGCAATTGCGCCGGAGCAATTGACACGAGTATCTATGCCTGGACGCTGACCTCATAGGCTTCCCGGACAGGCGGCGCGGCGAGAAGCCCGCCAAATTTGGCAAGTTGTTCCCGGAAATAGCCGGACTCCTCATTCGCCATCAAATCGGCTTCTGTCTCCCAGAGGCCGACGGACACGCCCTTGCCCGTGTTACGGTCGGTCAACAGCATAATGCTTTTGAAGCCTTTCTGTTGCTTGGCCGCTGGCACCACCGACTCCCGAAAGAGGCGGGTGGCTTCGTCCAGCTTATTGGGCTGAATTTGGACAGTGACTACTCTTGCGTACATAGGCTGATCTCCTTTTATGAATGGGTGTAGCTTGGAACGGATGGGCAAGATGAGAACGAATTGTTTGCCGATAGATCACCTCCTCCCGTTCAGATTGACTTTGAGTATAGGCCTCATCACTGCTCAATTTCCAGATCAATCGGTGCTCAATTTACTTCTATCAGAAAGCCCGGCTCCAGCAAACTACGAAGCTTTTGCAAAGCCAGCCGGGCCCGGGTGTGGATGGTGCCCTCTGGCAGGCAGAGCCGGGCGGCGATCTCGCGCCGGGTGAGGCCGCCGAAAAAGGACAGCTCGACCACCTGCCGTTGATCCTCCGGCAAGCAGGCCAGCGCCCCCTGAATCCAGAGCCGCCGTTCTTGTTGTGAGACGATGGTCAACACGTCGAAATTGGGGTCGGGCAGGTCGGCCCAGGCCTCGTGCGTGAAAGCGTCGTCGGCAGGCCGGGTGCTGCGCCGCCGCAGGTGGTCAATGCTCCGACTGCGAACGATGGTAATCAGCCAGGCCGGGAAGGCCCCGCGCGCCGGGTTGAACGTCTCGGCGCGTTGCCAAACCTGAAAGAACGCCTCTTGCAGAATGTCTTCCGCCGCCTCGCGCTGGCCCACCAGCCGCGCCGCCAGGCCCAGCATCCAGGGCGCGTAACGGTCGTAAAGCGCCTCCAGCGCCGCCGGTTCGCCCCGCTGGACGCGGGCGATCAGTTCAACATCGGTTAACTCGGACATGATGATTTAGCCGCTGGCGATTTTGTAGACGGCGGTGGCGATCAGCCCCAGGCTGTAAGCAACGCTGTAATAGACGACCAGCGGCTGAGGGCCGCGCCGCCACAACAGCCACAGGGCGAGCGCCGCTAACAGGGCGACGATGTACAAATCCAGCCCGATCACCTCAAAGGCCAGGTTGGCAAAAATTCCAGCGCCGATGAAGAGGCCGTTGAAAGCCAGTAGAGATTTGTCGAGATTGGAGAGTGGAATTTGACGCGGAAAGAGCGCCTGCAAAAGCATGAGGGCGGCGTTGACAAACACAAAGCCGGTGAAGAACACCCAGTGCGAAAACTCGTCGTCGTTGAAGATGACAATGTTGCAGAGCGCATTCGACTCGTCATTCGGGCAGAAGCGGGCGTGCAGATAATTGGTCACTTCGTGATCACCGTAGCTGGCCCCCAGCAGATAAATGCCGACGATGAAAACAAGGCTGAGGAACAGGTGGCGGCTTCCCCGTTGAGCGCCGCCCTCGATTTGCTTCTTCAACAAGTAAAACGCGGTCAGGCTGATCAGCGGCAGGGTGAGCATGTTGTGAAAGTCCACCCAGCGCAGAAACTCGTTGGGCGCAACGTAGCCCAGCGTGAGCGTGCCGAGACGGTTGATCGAGCCGAGAATGATGACGATGGTCTGCACGGCCAGCAGGGCGTGAATCTTGTTCAGCCCCTCGCTGGCCGTGGCCGCCGCGCTGGTTGGGATGATGTTAGCTTTGGCGCTCATTGGCCCTGCCGCCAGACGATGAATGACGAGACGAGGTAGAAGATGCCGAGGCCGATATAGAGCCAGACCGTCCAGGCCACCGGCCCGGCCAGGACGTTGGTGATGGCCACAAACTCGGCGGCGAGGGCGTAAGCCACATACATGCCAATCATTGGCTGCGCGCCGCCCCGGCGGTTTTGCCGCAGGGCTATGATCGAGGCCACGCCGGTTGCGATTCCGATTGCGCCGTTGAGTTGCGCGTGAAAGGCGGGGATGGCGGCCAGTGGCGGCGGCCAGACGACGAGGGTGGCGAACGGCGGGTAGAAGACCAGCGCCAGGCCGCCCGGAATGGTGACGACTGCCCAGACGATCAACAAAATTTTGGTGAGGGTGGAGAGAGGTTTGTCCATTTTCTTTATACTCCTGAAGTTATGAGTTCCGCCACAGGTAACGACTTACCCGGCGGCCCGTGTCTTGAAAGCCCAGTTTGAGATACGGTGAGCGCCCCATCTCGCTGGCGAAGAGGACGGCGTAGCGGTAGCCTAACTCACGCGCAATTCGCAGGCGTTCCAACTGCATGGCACTGCCAATGCCTTTGCCCCGGAAGGCGGGCAAGGTGCCCAGGCCGATGAGTCCGGCCACGCCCGCGCCGCAAAAGAGGAAGCCACAGCAGGCCGGTTCGCCGTCAAGCGTGCCCAAAAGCATGTGCCACGGAGTCTTTCCAAACCCTACCGTGTGAGTGGCATCCACCCAGGCCTGCCCGGCGAACTCTGGAATGTCGAACGACTCGATGAAGACGCGCTTCCACTGCATCAGTTGCTCTTCGTTTGCCACCGGTTCAACCCGCAGTTCCGAGGGGCGCGGGTTGTCCCAGTTCAACTGCTCAATGTCGGCCACCATCGCCGGGGCGTCTTTTTCAAAGACGCTGAAGCCGCGCGCTACCAGCCGTTCGCCGAGGTCAGCGGGCTGAGTGCCGCTTCCCGTCCACCAGAAGAAGAACGGCGCGTTGCGAGTTTTGAACCAGGCAACAGTGTCGTCAATGACTGCGTCTGCTTCGTCGGGCGCGAGGTGCGCGGCCCAGGCCGCTTTGAAGATCGGACTCATGGGCGGGCAATGGAAGCGGCTGAGTTTAGTAGTCTCCTCTATTTCGCCGCCCAGTGCCTGCGTCGAGGCGCGAAACATGGAAAAGAGGTTTTCTTCCACCGCATCGGCGAGTCGCTCGGGGGTGGCCTGGGTCAGTGGTGTATCGGGCATGGTAAAATCCTTTCTTTAGGTGTTGCGCCACAAGAAGCGATTGATACGGACATCGCACAACCGAAAGCCGATGCGTTCGTAGGCATGAACGCCCATATCGGATGAGAACAGGACGGCGTAACGATAACCCAAATCGCGGGCCTCGAGCAGGGGCTTGAGGGTGATCGCGCCGCCGATACCTTTGCCGCGCGCTGCCGGTACGGTCGCCACGGCGTATACGCTGGCAACACCGCCGCCGTTGAAGAGCATGTTCGTCGCTACCGGCTCGCCGTTTAACCGGCCCACATACATCTTCCACGGCATGTTGGCGATACCGGCGCGCAAAGCGGCCTCTACCCAGCCATGCGCCATCCGATCGGGTAACTCGTAGCCTTCGATCAATACCCGCTTGAACTCGTGTAGGGCGGTCTCATCACCCACTTCGTCAATTGTGAAGCCTGACGGCGCCTGGGTTAGCACAGCTTCGTTCATTTGGCGTAAATCGGCAACCATACCAGGTGCGCCGGACTCCGTGGACTTGAGGCCGGGGGCGAGTTGTTGTTGCTGTTCTTCCATTGAGATCAGTCCATGAGCCATCAGTTGCTCGCCAATATTTTTTGGCTCAGTACCCGGTCCCGTCCACCAAAAGAAGAATGGAGCGTTGCGGGCATTAAACCAGGCGATGGTTTCGTCAATGGCGGCATCCAGGCCGCCGGGTGTCAGCCGTGTTTGCCAGGCGCCTTTGAACATTGGGTTGGAAGGAGAGGCGAGATGGCGGCTGATAGTTTCGGTTTCGACGATTTCACTGCCGGGCAGAGTCGCCATCGCGCGAAACAGGGCGAAGAGGTTTTCTTCCACTGCATCAGCGAGTTGCTCAGGGGTAGCGTTGATGAGGGGTGTGTCTTTCATGATGACCTCCTATGCGTCGTGTTTTGTCAGGCGTGGGCGTGTTGCGAAGCGGCTTGCGCCTCGCGCACCTGTTGAATGGCGGTGATGGCCAGACACGCCGGGCAGGCCGCCTCTGTCCAGGAATGGACTCGATCCAGCACCGACTCTTTGCGCCGCCGGCGCATCAAGAGCCAGACGACCAGACCCACGACGGCCAAACCGACGAGGACGGGCAGGATCGGCAGGTGCAGGTTTTCGAGCAGGGCTGTGGCCGACGGCCCGACGATGTAGCCCAAAGCGATGTGCCAGCCGTAGAACACCGTGCTGCCGCCAATCATCGCCGGAGCAAAGGCCGAATAGGCCAGCCCGGCCAGGCCGGAGGCCGGAATGATTCCGGCGCGAGCACCCGGCACGTTCAACCCTAAAAAGACGGCGAGCGGGCCGCGCTTTTGCAAGGCCGCCATCGCCCGATCTAGCCGTTCCTGAGTGAGGCCGATGAAGCGGCCAATGCGATAGATGAACTGGCGGCCTGCGCCGCGAGCCATGAAAAATTGCGCCGAGCCGCCGACGAGCATGGCGAACTCGATTGCCAGAAATAATTCCAGAAGCCCGTAACTGCCAGTGGCGGCCTGCACCCCGGCGGTGATCATGATCAAGTCGGACGGGACAGGCACAGGCACGCCCGCCTCTTTGAGCAACATCACCACCAGAATAGCGAGCAGGCCGTAGGTTGCCAGGAAACTGCCGAGCGCGGTTGTAATATTTTCCATGTGATGGGTTCTCCCAAGAATTCATCTATAAACCTCACAGGTCTCAAAGACCTGTGAGGTTTCACCAGGTTTCTAAGCGGCGACGGCCATCGCCTCGGTCGGCTTCCCAGCCAGAGCTTCGCGTAGAATCGTGTACGACTTGAGTAACGCTTCTTCCTCCTGCGCCAGCAGGGGGCTGTTCTCCGGCTTGCCGGCGTTGACCCAGTAATCGGAATACAACATGCCCTGAACACGATGGTAAGCCGCCTCGCGCACGCTTTCCAACTCGACGCCGTAAGTGGCCGCGTACAGCGCCGCCACCGCCTCCACCAACTCCTGATTCTGCGGGTCCCCGAACAACCGGCGGTGAATCTCCCACCACTTCACGTCGAGCCGCGCCACTTGTTCAACGTCAAACTCCAAATGATGAACTTTCTTGATGAAGGTGTAGAAGCGGCGCATGTAGGCTTCGGCCAGCGGCACGTTGTTGGTTGGAAACGGAGCGAAGGCGATCTCGGCCCGGGCCACAAGGTAGGCGGCGTAAACCGCCTGCGGCCACGAGAGGCTGAAGGATTCTTTGACCATGCCCACCGAGACGCGCAACAACCGCAACCAGCGCTTTTGGTAGTAGGCCACGTAATTCTCTTTTTCGTAAAACGCAACCCGGGCCGGATTGAATGATCGCATCAAGTTCTTTGTATTCATCTTGAAACGCCTCTTTACCGGCCCGGCGATGATTGATGCCAGGCCGTTCAAACTCGAACCGGCGGCAAGCTTATCGCTCGACCGTTGCGCGCTGGCGCAAGATCGTCAGGAAGAATGCCGCCACAATCGCGCCCGCGAGCATCAACGTGACGTGGAAGCCATACTCGATTGCCAGCAGGCCGTTCAACTCCAGGCCCACGTGAAGGTGCAGGCTGTCGTGCGGCCACCAGTTGAAGAGCAACCAGGCAATTGAGATGTGCGTGGCGCGGGTGAGGTTGACCGACGCCGGCGAGATGGCCCGAACCAGCGGGTAGCCGAAGATCAGAAATGACACGCCCATGCCAAAGGTGAGCGCTTCGGCGAGGTTGAGGAGGATGAACAGCGGCAGTTGGGCGCTGGAGGGTTGAGGGATGCCAGGTGCCGGAGCCCAGAACGTGCCCAGCGGCGCGTTGGGGCTGGCGATGAAGGCAACCGCCGCCAGTACCAGCGTCAGGATCGCCGGGGCGATCCAACTTTTCAGGCGAGTGTCGGAAGGATTGAGGGATTTGCTGTTGGCAGACATGATGTGAGTTCTCCTTAGTATTGGGAATTAGAATGATTGCTCTGAGTCGTTCTGCAACAGGTTGTCCAACACCTGATCCCAGTCCGGCCCGGTGGTTTCGAGTATTTCGGTGTACACCTGCGCCTGGGTGATGAGATCGTCGGCGATGGTGAAGATCATGACACCCTGAGCTTCAAACGGAACGCCGCTGACGTGCTCTTCGCCGTGCCAGCGCCACTCCGTCCAGACCGTGTCGTTAATGACGGCGTAGTGGAGTAACTCGGCCCGCAGGTCGGGCACGGCCTCGAACACGGCGGCCCAACTCAGCCGGGCCGCCAGCCGCCCGCTAAAGTTTCGCTCCGGGTGATTGGGGTGGAGGCTTTGATAGCATGGATGAAGGCAAGCCTCCAGGCCGTCCGGGTCGTGCATGTTCCAGGCTTGTTGGAGGCGGGTGACGGCGGCAACCGGGCAGGGGGATTTTGAGAACATGGCGGGCGACTCCTTATGACTCGGTCTGTTAGAGGCTGTCTTAAAACTGCTCTCCAACCGCGCTCTCGCGGTTGCCCGAAGGGGCCTGCGAGGACGCGGGCTTTGAGCGACTTTTAAGACACTCTCTTAGATGTTTAGCGTCCGCGCCGGAGCAGGGTGGTGATCAGGCTGGATACGAATAGAGCCATGTTCTGCAGGTACGCCAGCCAGAGTCTGGCTCCGCGCAAAGCTGGTTGATTCTTTAGAAGCATGTCTCACTCCTCGGGCCGGTTACAACTCGGTCAACAGCCCAACCGACCGCAGTAATCCGGCCACGTCCCAAATGCGGATGCCGCGCCTGATCTGGCCGCCTTCAATCGTCAGCACCGAAGTGCCACGAACACACACCCGGCGCCCGGTGGGCGGAATGTTCATCACCCGGCCCTGTTGCGTGCCGTGCCACGTCCAAACCATGACGGCGCGGTTGCCATTGACAATCAAGTCATCCAGCGTTATTTGCAGGTCGGGGAAGGCGCGCAGGTAGTAGAGCATGATGCGGCGGACGGCGTCGGGGCCGTGCTGAGGGGCGGCCTGAGCCACGTCCACTTCCTCGTAGTCGGGGGCGTAAAAGGCGGCTACCCCGTCGGCGTCGTGGGCGTTCCAGGCTGTCATCAGGTTGTTTATTAGTTGTTCGGTAGTTTGGGTCATGATTGGCCTTTGATGTTAGCAGTGTACGGCTGGGGGTTGTTCACTTTACAGTCCAAAAACTGCTCACTTTTTCTTAGAGACCGTCTTAAAACTACTCTCCAACCGCGTCCTCGCGGTTGCCCGAAGGGCCTGCGAGGACACGGGCTTTGAGCGACTTCTACGGGTCTTTCGGATAGGCAAAGAATTTACATGGCCGTTACAGACTGATTACGGTTTCTGCGTAAACTAGGCTTATGACTGCTGACATTCAAACTTCTCAACCCCAAATGCGCCGCTGGCACTGGCTGACTCTGGCCGGTGTGCTGGGTCTCACTCTCTTTTTGCACTTCTTCCAGCTTGAGCAGGAGGGTTACGGCAACCTGTATTACGCCGCCGCCGTCAAGTCCATGCTGGCCAGCCCACACAATTTTTTCTTCGTCTCGTTCGATCCCGGCGGCTTTGTGTCGGTGGACAAGCCGCCGCTGGGCCTGTGGACGCAAGCCTTTAGCGCCATGCTGTTCGGCTTCAACGGCTGGAGCCTGATGTTGCCGCAGGCGTTGGCGGGCGTGCTTTCGGTGGCTTTGCTCTTTCATCTCGCGCGCCGAAACTTTGGGCCAACGGCGGGCGTGGTCGCCGCGCTTGTTCTGGCCGTCACGCCCATCAGCATTGCCGCCAACCGCAACAACACCATGGATAGCCAGCTTGTCTTCACCTCACTGCTTGCGGCCTGGGCCGTTTGCCTGGCCGCCGAGCGAGGGAAGTTGCGCTGGTTGTTACTGTGCGCCTTTTGGGTTGGCGTGGGCTTCAATATCAAAATGTTGCAAGCGGTGATGGTCTTGCCCGCCTTCTACTTGCTGTATTTGATTGCTTCGCCGATCGCGATCTGGAAACGGCTGATTCACCTGACTCTGGCGACGATCCTATTGGCCGTCATCTCGCTCAGTTGGGCCGTGATCGTGGACATGACCCCACCCGAAGATCGCCCGTTCGTCGGGAGTAGCCAGGACAACACCGTGATGGAACTCATCGTCGGCCACAACGGCGCGGAGCGGTTGGGGGTGTTGGGGCAGTTGATCGGCCTGGACTCGGCTGGCGGCCCAAACCGGAATCAACCGCCGAACGTTCAGGGTCAACCGCCGTCGCCTAATCAACAGTTCGGGCCGCCTCCAAATGGTCAGCCGCCGCAGGGCGCGCCGAATCAGCCTCCACCCAACGGTCAATTCGGGCCGGAGCAACAGCCGCCGCAGGGACCGGGCGGGCGCGGCCTGGACAGCGAAACCGGCCAGGCCGGCGTGTTACGCCTGTTCAATGAGCAGTTGGGCGGGCAGGCCAGTTGGCTTCTGCCGCTCTCGGCGCTATGTTTGCTGGCCGCCGCCTTGCAGGTGAAGTTGAGTTGGCCGCTGGCGCGGGAGCATCAAGGTTTGCTGTTGTGGAGCGCGTGGCTTGCGCCGCAAGTCATGTTCTTCAGCTTTGCCGGACTGTTTCATCGCTACTATCTTGAGATGCTCTCGCCCGCGATTGCGGCATTGGTCGGCGCGGGGCTGGCGGCAATGGGGAAAGATTTTGCCAACGGCAACTGGCGCGGCTGGCTTCTGCCGGTGGCGTTGCTGACTGGCGCCGGCACGGAAGCCTATATCCTCACTGCCTTCCCTGATTGGAATTTCTGGCTGACGCCGCTGATCGTTGGCTTGTGCCTGCTCGCAGCAATGGTTCTGGCCGTCTTGCGACTTTCTTCCAATTACCAATCACTCATAACCCGGCTCGTGACCGCAGTTGGCCTGTTGGCGTTGCTCATCGCGCCTGTCATCTGGTCGGCCACGCTGCTGTGGGGCGGCGACGCAGGCCTGCCCTACGCCGGGCCAGACTTGTTGCAGGGCCGGCGCCGCACAGGCAACGTGCCGGAAGAAAGCCGGCTTGTGGAGTATCTTTCGGCCAACCGGAGTGACAGGACATTCCTGATTGCCACGCTTAATGCCAACACTGCCGCGCCCATCATTCTGACGACGGGCGAGCCGGTGATGGCGTTGGGCGGCTTCTCCGGCGGAGACAATATTCTTTCTGCCGATGCACTCGCCGCCAAAGTGGAGTCGGGTGAAGTGCGCTTCTTTCTTCTGCCCGCGCAACAGCCAACGCCCGGCAAACAGCTTAATGCGCCGCCGCCCGTCGGCAACCGGGGCGGGGCGGCGATGCAGTGGGTGGCGCAAAACTGCGCCACCGTGCCGTCGTCGCTGTGGCAATCAACTTCCTCGGGGGATAACCCGCCCCTGAACGCCGGGCCGGGTGGAGGGCCATTGCAGTTGTTCGATTGTGAGGAATAAACAGCGCCGCAGATTTCAGGCTTGTGTTGTGACGGCTTCATTAGCCGGGATGAAGATGGCCATCGTCGTGCCCTGGCCGACGACCGACCGGGCCTCAATCGTTCCGGCGTGCGCTTCGACGATGGCTTTGGCAATCGCCAGCCCCAGCCCCGACTCGCCGTTTTCTTCGGCCCGCGACTTGTCGGCGCGGTAGAAGCGGTTGAAGACGAAAGGCAAGTCTTCGGGGGCAATGCCCGGCCCGGTGTCTTGCACGGTGAGGGCCACGCCGCCCCCGCGAAGGGCGGCGCCCAACACGATCCGGCCTTCACCGGGCGTGTAGCGCAAGGCGTTGCTGATCAAGTTCCCCAGCACTTGCACCATCCGGGCCTCATCGGCCTGGATCGTCGGCAGGCCGCCGCTCATTTGCAATTCCAGCCTGATGCCCTTTTGCCTGGCCTGATGCTCAAAGGCGGCCTGAGCCTGCTGGAGAACTTCGGGCACGGCCAGCGTTTGCTTGTTGAGCTTGAGTTCGCCGGCGTCGGCCTGGCTGAGGGTGCGCAGATCACCTACCAAAAGTTGAAGGTGTTCAATCTCGGCGTAGATGACGGATAGCCGCTCCGGGGTGGGAGCCAGCGCCCCGTCGCGCATCGACTCGACGTAGCCGGCAATGACGGTGAGCGGGGTGCGAAGTTCGTGGGCCACGTCCGCCGTCATCTGGCGGCGCGATCTGTTGGCGCGGGCCACCTCGCGGCTCATCTTGTTGAAGGCGGCGGCAAGCTCTCCCAGTTCATCCGAAGATTTCACCGGCACTTCCTGTTCCAATTCGCCGCCGGCCATGCGATGCGCGGCCTGGGTGAGGGCGCGCAGGGGCCGGGTGAGCGTCCGGGCCAACAGCAGGCCAACAATGAGGGCCACCAGCACCGCACCTCCCGAAGCCAACAGCAAGGCCATGTTGGTGCGTTGCAGGTAGGCGGCCTCTTCCGGATTCAAACCGGGCGGAAAGGAAGCGGTGAGGATCGTGCCGACTACGTTGCCGTCCACCTCCACCGGTTCGCCTTTGGCCAGTGATCCATCGGAAACTTGTTTCCCGGTCGGGAATTCGGGGTAAAGAGGGACGATGACCGTGCGTTGCGCGTCTACCAGCCCGAAAAGTTCGCGGCGGTCGCGCCAGGAACCGGGGTGAGGGCCGGGTTCCGGGCCTGAGTCATATCCTGGCTGAGGCGTGGACAGGGGGGCCGCCTCGCCGCGCGCCGCCTCGAGGTAATTCCGGACGCCGTCCCACGAGCCATTAGCCTGATAGTAAGTGACGAGGCGATCTTCAAGTTCGCCACGTTGTTGCTCGACAATGAGGCGATTGAGTTGCTCGGTGTTCGACAGCCGGATGAAAACGGCCACCAGTAGGGCAACGGTGACGGCGACGGAGAGAAAGGCCAGGGTAAGTTTCCAGGCCAGAGAGCGTGTCTTAGGCATCAGGCCTCGGGTTTGTGGAGACGGTAGCCCACCCCAAAGACGGTTTCAATGTAGCGCAGTTGATCCGGATCAGATTCGATCTTGGCCCTCAGGTTGCGGATGTGGACGTTGAGGGTGCGTTCCATTCCGGTGTAACCGTCCTCGGTCAATTGATCGGCCAACTGCTGGCGGGTGAGCACTTGCCCCGGCGAGCGCATGAAGAGGCCGAGCAGGTTGAACTCGGTGGGCGTGAGGCTGACCGGCTCGCCGCGCGCAGTGACGGTGTGGGTGGCTTCGTCGAGCGTCAGGTCGCCAACGCGCAAATGTTTGCTGTGCGGCGCGTCCGGCTCGGCCCGCCGTAGCACGGCTTGAATGCGGGCCACCAGTTCGCGCATCCGAAAGGGCTTGATGACGTAATCGTCCGCGCCAAGCTCCAGCCCCAGCACGGCGTCCGACTCTTCTTCGCGGGCGGTGATGACGATGACCGGCACGCTCTGCTCGCGCCGGTACTGTTTGAGAAACTCATAGCCGTCCATCTCCGGCATCATGATGTCGAGCAGGATGGCGTCGGGGGTTTCGTGGCGGGCCGTGTACAGCGCTTCGCGCCCGTTGGTGGCGGTGACCACCCGAAAACCCTGGCCGGTCAGGTACTCGTCCAGAAGTTGCCGCACGTTGGCCTTGTCGTCCACCACCAGAATCGTCTTGGTCATATCCATAATTGTAGTCCGTTCCACAGGCTGAACAATACCAGCCAGTTATTTAGATTCAATATAGGCCGGACACAGATTTGGTTATTGAATGGCTAACCGGCACGACTCCGGGCGGCGTTTCGGGCAATGTTGCTCAGCCGCCCTCGTCATCGAGGCCGGTCTTGGCGCATCGGCCAGCGCCGATAGCCAGGGCGGGTTCGCCGGCGGGCGAGGCGGCCAGTCCACACTTTACCAGTGCGGTTCATAACAGGGTTTGGCCTCTCAGCAGACGCTCAACGCTTCTAAACCGTTTCTGAATATCTTCCAATTAGACTAAAAAAGTCGGAGTTTCCATGAAAACTAAAAAATGGCTCTACCAGATTGAACGGGATTCTTTGCCACGAATCGCTTCGCGCGAATTTTACGAATTCGCGCGAAGCGATTCGTGGCAGGGTTTTCCCGCCAAAGCCAGAAGAGCCGGAGTTAATTGAATCATGCAAAACAAAACAACTCTGTTTTTGGGAGTCGCCCTGCTGGCCGTCGTGGTGGTGGGCGGCGGCTGGTGGGCGTACGATTTTGTTCAGGGCGACACAGCCGCGCCCAGCGGCCCGATCACGGCCATCCCGATTGCCGTCAACACGGTCCCGGCTCCAACGGAAGCGCCGATCCAGGTTAATCAGCCCGCACCCAGCGAAGCGCAGGCGACGGCCATTCCAACCAGCGCCCCGGTTGAGCCAATAGCAACCACGGCTGTGGCGGCGATTTCAGAATCGGGCCTGGTCATCTTCCAGATTTCACAGGCCGAGTCCGAGGCAAGTTTTTCAATCTTCGAGGAGTTGAACGGCCAGCCGAAAACGGTGGTTGGGGCCACCGATCAGGTGGCCGGGCAGGTGGCGTTGGACATGAACGACCTGACCAAGACTCAGGTGGGCGTCATTCAAGTCAATGCTCGCGCCCTGGTCACCGACAACGATCGCCGCAACCGGGCGATCCGCAATTTCATTCTTCAAACGGATCAATATGAGTTCATCACCTTCACGCCCACAGCCATTACCGGCCTGAACGGCCCGGCCCAACCCGGCCAGCCATTCACCTTTCAAATCGCCGGCGACCTGACCATCCGCAATGTGACTCAACCGGCGGTGTTCGAGGTGACGGTGCAGGGCGAGTCGGCCACGCGGTTGACAGGCACGGCGACGACGGTTGTCAGACGGAGCGATTACAAGCTGACGATCCCCAGCGTGCCGAACGTGGCGAACGTAGGCGAAGAAGTCACCATTGAAATTGATATTGTGGCCGAGGCGGCTTCCAGCTAATCGGCCTTCACTGTTGTTATTCAAATTTTCATAGACAAGGAATGTAAAAAATGTTTCGATTTTCGATTGTCCGCCACAAAGTTTTGGCGGCTGGTTTGTTACTGGTGTTGTTGACGGCGGCTTGCGGCTCTGGAGTTGCGACTTCGCAGACCGGCGCTTCTCAGGCTGGCCTGGTGGTAACGCCGGTTTTATCCGGCAACACAGCCGGGCAGACCACTCTGGTTAAGGTTAACTTGAATACGGCTTCCGGCGACGATTTTTTGGCCGCCGTGCCGGGCCTGGGTAACCGCATGGTTCGCGAGTTCATGGAATACCGGCCTTACGTGAGCATCCAGCAGTTTCGCCGGGAGATCGGCAAATATGTGGATGCGGCGCAAGTGGCCGAGTACGAAAAGTACGTCTTTGTGCCGGTGAGCGTGAATGAAGCAGACGCCGAAACCTTGAAGCAATTGCCCGGCGTAGGTGACGCCCTGGCTGTTGATCTGATCGCCAGTCGTCCTTACGCTTCCAACGACGGCTTTTTGGCCAAACTAACCGGGCAAGTATCTGACACGGAACTGGTCATCGCCAAAACCTATCTGGCAACGCCATGACCGCAAGAGTTGTCGAACAACGCCTGCGCCTGTTCCTGCTGGGCCTGGCCGGGTTTATGTGCCTGGGCACCGTCATCGAACTGTGGCTCACGGAACATATCAAAGAACCGATCCAACTTGTGCCGTTCATTCTGTCCGGGTTGGGGTTGATGGTTGTAGTTGCCGTCTTTCTCCGCCCGGGCCGTAGCACGATCTGGGCTTTACGAATTGTGATGGGGCTGGTAACTTTAGGCAGTCTCTTTGGGATGTACGAACACCTTGAAGGAAACTTCAACTTCGCGCTGGAAATCAAGCCGAACGCGGCGGTGAGCGCGACTCTCTGGGAAGCTTTGCGCGGCGCGGCGCCACTGCTGGCCCCCGGCATTCTGGCGCTCATGGCTTTAATTGCGATGGCGGCCACATACTATCATCCGGTTTTGGGAAATCGCCAGGACATCTAAAAGCGAGTGAACGATGCGCTACTCATCCTCCCGAACGCCATCTAACCTTCGACCCTTGCTTGTCATCGGGGCGCTGGCCGTGTGGTGGTTGGTCGCCTGCACCAGCGCCACCGCCTCCCAGCCCACCTCGGTGGCGCAAGTGGCAAACACAGCGGTTTCATCATTCACGCCCCTGCCGAGCCACACCTCAACGCCCACTTTCACCCCAACGGCGACGGCCACAGCCACCATCACACCCACGCCAACCCCCACCCTCCACCCGATGATGATCGAAGCGGCGCGGCTGGTGGACTATCCGGGCAGCGACATTGTCATTGAGAAGGAACTTAAGCGGGGCGTGAATTATCGGCGCTATTACGCCTCGTATCTTTCCGATGGATTGAAAATCTACGCCCTCCTGACCGTGCCCGATGGCGAGCGCCCGCCGACCGGCTGGCCCGTCATCGTCTTCAATCACGGCTTCATCCCGCCGGACGTGTACCGCACCACTGAACGTTACATTGCTTACGTGGATCGGCTGGCCCTGAGCGGCTACATTGTGTTCCGATCCGATTATCGCGGGCATGATCAATCGGAAGGGGAAGCCGTCGGCGCGTATGGCGGCCCCGGCTACGTCACCGATGTTCTCAACGCCGTGGCATCCCTCAAGCGTTTCCCGGAGGCCGACCCGGATCGAATCGGGATGTGGGGCCACTCGATGGGCGGTTACATCACCTTGCGCTCCATGGTCATCTCGCCGGACATCAAGGCCGGGGTGATCTGGGCCGGCGTGGTTGCGCCCTACCCGGATTTGTTTGCGCGCGGCACGCCTCGCCCCACGCCTGTGGTAACCGTGACCGGCACACCCTTCACTCGCGGGCGCTGGCGCACAGCCTGGCTCGAACAATATGGCTCGCCGGAAGAGAATCCTGAGTTCTGGAATGGCATCTCGGCTAACTTTTTCCTGACCGATCTCTCCGGCCCGATTCAACTGCATCACGGCACTGCCGACGAATCGGTGCCGTTGGCCGCCTCGCAAACTTTATACGATCAGATGGTGGCCGCCGGGATGCCGGTAGAGTTTTACACCTACCAGGACGACGACCACAACTTGTCCGGCTTCTTTACGACAGCCATGAATCGAACCATCGAATTCTTCGATCTAAATCTCAAGAAATGATTGGAACCTGAATCATGAACAACTCAAATACCACATCTGTTTCTCGGCGCGAGTTTATTCGGGCCATGCTCGCCATGCCGATCTCCTATTTGCTCGCCGCCTGTGGCCTCCGGCCAACTACTACTCAGCCGCCAGCCGCCACTCAAGCGCCCGCCGCGCCGCCGACAGAGGCATTGGCCGGGCCTGCTTCCACAGGGGTTTCCCCGACAGAGGCGGCGGCCACGTCGGTGGCCCAGGTTCTGCCTCCCACGCCTGCTTGCGGCGACGACGACGACGTGACGCCGGCTCAAACAGAGGGGCCGTACTACACGCCAGACACGCCGGAGCGCGCGTCCTTCCTTGAAACTGGCGTCACTGGCACGGAGCTTGTCGTCACCGGCTACGTTCTCGACACCGCTTGCCAGCCCGTCCCTCAGGCGCTGTTGGACTTTTGGCACTGTGATGACGCCGGTGTGTACGACAACGTGGGCTACAAACTGCGCGGCCACCAGTTCACCAATGACGCCGGGCAGTTCACGTTGGAGACGATCGTGCCGGGCGTCTACCCGGGCCGCACGCGCCACATTCATGTCAAAGTGCAAGCGCCGAACCAACCGGTGCTCACCACGCAACTCTACTTCCCTGATGAGCCGGGCAACAGCACCGACGGCATCTTTCGCTCCGAACTGTTGATGGCCGTTCAAGATGCTGCCGGTGGAAAAGCGGCAACCTTCAACTTCATTCTTGAAATCGGTTGACGCTGGCAAACAGTTCGGCGAAGGAGATCAATGATATGAACGACTTCCAACGCTACCTGGCCGAAGAATTTGTCGAGGACTATCAGGAAGGCCGGATGACGCGGCGCGAGGCGCTGAAACTGATCGCCTCTGTGCTGGGCAACCTGGTTCTGGCCCAGACCTTTCTGGCCTCGTGCGCGCCGCCTCCGGCGCAGACGTGACTCGCCGGGTGGCGAAAGCGGGCTACGTGGGTCTGGCCGTTGATCTGCTCTCGCGACAGGGCGGCACGGATGTTGTTGGCTCGTCGCAGGTGCCGGGCGTGCTGGGCAACACCCCACCCGACCAGTTCGTTCAGGATTTTTTGAGCGGCTGGCATTATTTGCAAACCCAGTCGTTCGCGCAGGCCGAGCGGGTGGGCATGGTTGGCTTTTGTTTTGGCGGCGGCGTCACCTGGCGGGTGGCCACCCAGATGCCTGAACTCAAAGCGGCGGTTCCCTTCTACGGCCCGCATCCCTCGACCGCGGAGGCGGCCAACATCAACGCCGCCGTGCTGGCAATTTACGGCGAATTGGACGGGCGGATCAATCAGGGCATCCCGGCAATTGAAGCGGCAATGCAACAGAACAACAAAGTGTACGAGAAGGTGATCTATGCGAACGCCGATCATGCGTTTCACAATGACACCGGCTCACGCTACCAATCCGAAGCGGCTCAGGATGCCTGGGCGCGAACCCTGGCCTGGTTTGGGAAATATCTGTAACGCTCAATTTGAGCAAACAAGGAGGCTAACATGACAAGGAGACTTACCCGACGTGAGGCGTTGAAGTTGATGGCCTTGGGCGGACTCGGCGGGTTGGTTGCCGCCTGCGCACCTTCGACGGTTACCCCTGCCCCGATTCAAGTGGCCACGCGTGTCCCTTTCACCCCGACCTCGGCGGCGGGCTTGATCAACGGCAATGCCACAGTGGCGGCTACCCCGGCCTCAACCGTGGCTTCAGCCAGCGCCTCGCCCGCCGCAGTCGCCACGCCCGGCGTTTCGACTTCAGCGTTGACGGGCGAGATGGCGCTGGCCGCCGCACAGTTTCTCGAAACGCTCGACGGGGGCCAGGACACTCGCGCCGCCTATTCCTTTGCCGACTCCGAACGCACCCGCTGGCACTGGACGACGCCCTCCAACTTTCCGCGCAACGGCTTGCCTTTGAGAGACATGGCTACCGACCAGCGCGACCGGGCGCTGGCCCTGTTGCAAGCCAGCGTGTCGGCGGGCGGCTTGCAAAAATCGCTCGACATCATCTCGCTCCAGAACGATCTGGGCAACGATCCGGCGTTGTACTTTGTCAGCGTCTTCGGCGCGCCTGATGGGACGGAACCCTGGGGCTGGCGCTTCGAAGGCCATCATCTGTCGCTTCACTTCACAGTCGCCGGTGAGCAAGTGGCGCTCATGCCGTTCTTTTTGGGCGCGTGGCCCACAGTGAACGACGCCGGACTGAAGGCGATGGAGCGCGAAGAGTGGGCGGCGCGGGAGTTGATCACGTCGCTTCAAGGGACTCAACAAGCGACGGCAATTTTTCAGGCGAACTCACTCACCCGACACGTCACCCAAAACCAACCGTACGTCTCGCCGCTCGACCCGGTGGGCGTCCTTGTTGGCGACCTTTCGCCGGACGGGCAAGCTCTGGTTCTTGAGATCATGCAGAACTACCTGAACACATTGCCCGAACCACTGGCGACTGCCCAGTGGGAGAAGATCAACAGCGCCGGTTTCGAGAGCATTCAATTTGGCTGGGCCGGTTCGCTGGAGCCGCGCCGGCCTTACTATTACCGGCTGCAAGGCCCGACGTTCCTGTTGGAACACGATAACTCGCGCAGTGGCGGCACGCATATTCATAGCGTCTGGCGCGATTTTACTGAAGACTTCGGCCAGCATTTGCTGGGGTGATGCAAGCGAAAGAATCTTCGACCAATCCAAACTCATGGTTGCGCCAACACTGGCATCGCGTTCTCGCGCACACTGCCGGGCTGTTCACGCTGGCCTGGCTCGTGCTGGAGTATGCGCTTCAGGGCGACAGCTTCACCTTCAACCGCACCTTGATGTTGCGAACCGGGTCGGCGTCGCTGGCGTTGCTGGTGGCCTCGTTTGCCTGCACGCCGCTCAGCCGCTTGCTTGGCTGGCCCCGGCTGGTGCAAGTGCGGCGAGCTTTGGGGTTGTACGGATTCTTTTATGCGCTGGGGCACGTGTGGAATTACGCCGTGTTTGAGGCCGGGCTAACACTGGAGTTGATCCTGCGCGATTTGGAGGAGCGGCGGGCGATGTTGATCGGCTTGATCGCTCTGGCCCTGCTGATCCCGTTGGCGCTCACCTCCACACGCGGCTGGCAACAACGGCTGGGCAAACACTGGAGCACGCTGCACCGGCTGGTTTATGTGGCCGTGCCGCTCAGCGTGTGGCATTATCTGTGGCTGGATCGCGACATCATTACCTTGCCCCTGATCTACGCTATTGTCGTCGGCGGCCTGCTGGCTTTGCGGCTGGGGATCGTTCGCCGCGCCCTTCGCCGGCTCTTCATGGGCAAGGCGTGACTCTCATTCCTGACAATGAGGAGGCAGGCATCTCCAGATGGCGATGAATGATTGCAAGATCCGCATCTGGGGATGCTTTCTCCTCAAGCGAAAGCGGGCCTTCTTCCAGATTGACGATGGCGACGGTGTAAGGCGCTTGCTCTTCGTAGCCCTGCGGCGCGTCGTAGACGTAGGGAAAAAGTCAACAGTTGCAGTATATTAGGCAAGTTGAAGGCTTATCCTAAACCGGAGAATGGCAGATGACCCCTGAAGAATTTCGCCGCCTCGGGCACCAACTCATTGACTGGATTGCCGATTACCGCGCCTGCGCCGCGGAACTGCCGGTGATGTCGCTGGTTGAACCCGGCTCGGTGCGCGCCCAACTCCCCCCCGCGCCGCCGGCTCAATCCGAAGCGTTCGATCTCATCTTCCACGATCTCGATCAAATCATTTTGCCCGGCCTCTCGCACTGGCAGCATCCGAACTTCTACGGCTATTTCCCCGCCAACGGCGAACTGGCCTCGGTGCTGGGCGACTACCTCAGCACCGGCCTCGGGGTGCTGGGCCTCTCGTGGCAATCCAGCCCGGCGCTCACCGAACTGGAGGAAGTAGTCACCGAGTGGGTGCGGCAGATGGTCGGTCTCTCCGAGTCGTGGAGCGGGGTTATTCAGGATACGGCTTCCACCAGCACCCTGGTTGCGCTGTTGTGCGCCCGGGAGCGCGCCTCGAATTATTCGCTGGCGCGCGGCGGCCTGCAAGGCGAATCGCGGCCACTCGTCGTCTATGTTTCAGGCCACAGCCACAGTTCGGTGGATAAAGCCGCACTGCTGGCTGGATTTGGGCGCGCCAACATCCGCACCATCGCCACCGACGAACACTACGCGATGCGGCCTGAGGCGCTGGCCGAAGCGATCCGATCCGATCTCGAACGCGGCTTCACGCCGTGCGCTGTCGCCGCTACGACCGGCACGACTACGACTACCGCGCTCGACCCGGTCGAGGCGATTGCACGAGTAGCCAATCGGCACGGCTTGTGGTTGCACGTGGACGCGGCGATGGCCGGTTCGGCCATGATCCTGCCGGAGTGCCGCTGGATGTGGCAAGGCGTTGAGGGCGCGGATTCGCTGGTGCTCAACGCGCACAAGTGGCTCGGCGCGGCGTTCGACTGTTCACTCTATTACGTGCGCGACCCGGAGCATTTGGTGCGGGTGATGAGCACCAACCCAAGTTATTTGCAAAGCGCGGTGGATAATCGGGTGAAGAACTTGCGCGATTGGGGCATCCCGCTGGGGCGGCGTTTTCGCGCCTTGAAATTGTGGTGCCTGATTCGCGAGCAGGGTGTGGAGGGGTTGCAGGCCCGCCTGCGCCGCGACCTTGCCAACGCGCAGTGGCTTGCCTCACAAGTGCAATCCACGCCGGGCTGGCGTGTGTTGGCCCCTGTTCCACTGCAAACGATCTGCGCGCGCCACGAGCCGCCCGGCCTGGAGGGTGAGGCCCTCGATCATCACACGCGCAACTGGGCCGAGCGGGTGAACCGCTCCGGCGGCGCTTACCTCACGCCCGCGCTCCTCGACGGGCGCTGGATGGTGCGCGTCTCTATCGGCGCGCTCGCCACTGAACGCGCGCACGTCGAATCGCTGTGGGCGTTGATGCGGCGCGAGGCTGAACACATTTGAGGCGGATCAGAAAGCCCGCCGGGTCGCTTCGCGGAAACCCGGCGGGCTTTTTTGAGGAAAGGTTTTTAGGCCGCCATTTCCGGCCTGAACTTGTAGCCGTAAACCAGCACGCCGCGTTCGCCGTCCTCCTTCAGTTTGCGCGTCACCATCTCGACCTTCTGGCCGATGTTCACCTTGCCGTTGTCCACATCGGTGAGCTGGGCGGTGACGAGCGGGCCTTCTTCAAGCTTGACAAGGGCCACGGTGTAAGGCGCTTGTTCTTCGTAGCCCTGCGGCGCATCGTAGACGGTGGTAAACGAGTAGATTTCACCCTTGCCCGAAAACTGGTAAAGGGTCCTGGCTTCTTCGGCGCAGTGCGGGCAAACGTCGCGGGGCGGAAAGATTTTGTTGCCGCAGTGGTCGCACACTTCGCCCACCAGCCCATACCGTTGTTTTTGTAATCGCCAATTGCGTGAGATTTCCATAGAAATTAGTCTCCTTGATTTGTTAGTGTAAAAATATACCTTCGGCGCTGTCAGGAACTATCAGGATAGTGTCAAAGACTTTAGGGTTGCGCCTGGCCCAGCTTTGCGGCCAGGGCCGCCGCTAACTGTTGGGCAAGCTGTTGATTGGCTTCCTGGGCATCCTTGATTTGCGCCGCCAGAATCGGCGCAGTTTGTAACCGCACCGAGCCGATGTAAGTCCCGGCCCGGAAATTGATTTCGGTGACGGCGACGATCTGTGATTGATTCCCCTCGGATTTGTAGACGCTCGACCAGGCCCGGGCCGAATCGCCGATTTGCGGCTGAGTCGGCCAGGGGCCGTCGCCCAGCCCCGCCATGTTTTCCAAAATCTGCTGGGCCTTGTCGGCTTCTTTGTAGGCTGTCACCTGCTGGAAAAAGCCCGCCGATAAATCCGGCTTGACCTCATCCGGGTTGAGCAGTTTGATCATGAAAGTCTGGTAGCCCATGATCCGGCCAAACCGGGCGAGGCCGTCCGGGTCGGTGAAAGAGGCGTTGGGAGTCCAGGCTGGCGGGTCGCGGTCGTCGAAAACCCAACGCTCGCCCAGCCGGGCATCGAGTTCCGAAAGTTCAGCCTGAGTCAACAATAGTTTTCGCAGATCGGGCTGTGAGGCATAGCTCAACGTTTTGAGGGCTTCGGGCCGCGCCGCCTTCTGCATCCTGGCGAATATTTTGGCCGCATAGTCCAGCGCCGCCGAACTGTCCTTCACCGAGTCGGTCAGGCCCGTCAGCCCGATGGAGCCGACACCGTTGAGGTAGCGAAAATCAATCCGGTAGCTGGCCTGGTTGGGCGCTTCAGGAATGGATTTGAGATGCCAGATCATTGTTTCGTCGCCGACCGTTTTGCCTGTCGCCACCGGCTCCCATTCTTCTCCGAGCGCTTCAGCCGTGAGTGCGGCGTGGGCGTTTTGGGTTGTGTCGTAAAGAAGAATTTGCGACGAGACGTAGAAAACATCAGTCGCCAACAGCGACTCAAAATCGGCGTAATGGGTGCTTCGCAAACCGGTTTGAGAGGGAATAGAATCCGGCGACGAAGCCAGAAAGTCCAACTCGAACGCAGTTTGGATACGCGAACTTTTCAGACTCCAGCCCTCAGGCAGATCGGCGGGAGACAGGTTGTAATCCCACGGGTCACCCGTCAACTCGGTGGGTTGCGGTTGGGCCAGGAGCAGGGCGGCCACGACCGCGCCCACGATGCCAAACGCGGCGATGAGGATCCAAACGATGGGGCGTTTCATCATGACTCACGCTCTACCTTTTGCAGAATGTGCGTGACGGCGGTGGCCCCGGCGCTGCCCAAACACTGGGCCAGCCCCCAGGTTGCGTTGTCAATTTGATTTGCGCCCGCCTCATGGCGAAGTTGCATCGCCACTTCCACAATTTGATAGAGGCCGGTTGCGCCGCCGGGGTTGCCCCGGGCTTTGAGTCCGCCAAAGGTCGAAATCGGAGAGCGGCCTTTGAGAGAGATGCCGCCGTTGGCGGCCAGCTTCCAACCTAGCCCGCGCCCGGCCACGCCGATCGCTTCCAGCGAGAGGGCGGTGAAGACGGTGAAGGCGTCGTGCAGTTCAAACACATTCACCTCGTCAACATTAATTCCAGCCTGAGCCAGCGCCTTGCCCGCCGAAAGTTGCGCGGCGCGGAAGAGCAACGGGTCGAGCCGGTCGTGAATGGCCAGGGCGTCGGTGGCAACGGCGGAACCGGCGATGCGCACCAACGGGTGTAGGGGCGATACACGTATCGCCCTTCTTAAGGGCGATTCATGAATCGCCCCTGCGAAATCGGCGGAGGCCAACAAGACGGCGGCGGCTCCGTCGGCGTCGGGCGCGGTGTCGAACATGTTCACCGGGTCGGCCACCATCGGCGCTTTGGCAAACGCCTCAGCCGTGAGAGTGTTGCGATACATGGCATACGGATTCGATTTGGCGTTGGCGTGAGCGTTGATCGAGAACCCGGCGAAGTGCGGCACGGTGATGTTTTGCTCGTGCATGTAACGGCGCATGAGCAGGGCGGCGGAGGCGTTGGGCGTGACGCCCTGCGCCGCTTCCCAGTCGCCGTCTGTTGCCGATGAGGCCGCCGCGTTGACTCCACTCCCCACTTTGTCGGTGATCTTTTCCACGCCGACAGCCAGGGCCGAGTCCATCAGGCCGCTGGCAACGGCAAGGTAGGCCTGACGAAAGGCCAGGCCGCCACTTGCCCCGGCGGCTTCCACGGTGGCGGCTTCGATCCCGCGCAGTCCGCAAAAATCCGCAATCAACGCGCCGAGGTGTTCCTGCCCCGACAGTTGACCGGCAAGCATGTTGCCTACAAACAACGCGTCGGGCCGTAGGGGCAAATCATGATTTGCCATTACACCGCCATCTTTCAAGGCGGCTTCCACGGCGACCAGCGCCAGATGCCGCAGTGAGGTTTCCCAGTGTTCGCCGACTTCGGTCTGGCCGAGGCCGAGGATAAAGACATCTCTCATGGTTTGGATGTTAGAAATTGGAGATTAGAGGATTGAAGATTGGATAATCTCCAATCCTCTAATCTCTATTTCATCGTAAGTTTCCCGCGATAGCGCGCATACGTTGCATAATCAATCTGCGCGCGGCGGGCGATGTATTGTTGGGTGGTGGGGGCCAGCGACGGCTTGCCAGCAATGCGGTCGGTGACGCGAATGTGGAAGGCGTCGGAGCCGGCGCCGGAGCCGAAGGAGACGACGAGGATGTTGTCGCCCGGTTGGGCTTCGTCCAGCACGGCGGTGAGGCCGATGAGGGCCGCCCCGGCGTAGGTGTTGCCAATCACGCCGACCAGCAGGCCGGTCTTCACTTGTTCGTCGGCGAAGCCCATCATCTTGGCCGCTCGTTGCGGGAACTTGACGTTGGGCTGGTGGGGCACGACGTACTTGTAGTCTTTGGGTGTTGTGCCCATCATCTCCATCAACGTTTGACCGGCAGTTGTGACGTGCTTGAAGTAGGCCGGTTCGCCGGTGAAGCGTTGGCCGTGTTCGGGATACTTCTCGTATTGCCGCCGCCAGAAGTCGGGCGTGTCGGTGACAAAGGAGTACGAGCCTTCGATGACGGCCAGGGCCTCGTCAGCCGGGCCGATGAGGTAGGCCGCGCCGCCCGCGCCAGCCGTGTATTCGAGTGCATCGCCAGGCCGCCCCTGTGCCGTGTCCATGCCAATCGAGAGCGCGTACTTGGCCATGCCAGAGCCGACGAAGCCCATCGCGGCCTGCATGGCTTCGGTTCCGGCTTTGCAGGCAAACTGCCAGTCGGCGGCTTGCGTGTTTGGAACAGCGCCGATAGCTTCGGCAACCACCGTTGAGGTTGGCTTGACGGCGTAAGGGTGCGACTCGGAGCCGACCCAGACGGCGCGAATGTCTTGCGGATCAATGCCAGCGCGGGCCAGCGCGTTGCGGGCGGCTTCGATGCTCATCGTCACCACGTCCTCGTCGAGGCCGGGGACGGCTTTCTCTTTGATAGGCAGGCCGCTGGTGCCTTCCGTCCACACTCGCGAGACTTCGCTGGCGGGCAAGCGGTAGCGGGGAACGTAAGCGCCGTAGCCGACGATGCCGACGGGCCGATCGGGGCGGAGGGGTTGGTGATTGTGGTGGTGTTCGTTGGGTTGAGTCATACTGATAAGCAACGAGTGAACAGTAATTAGTGAACAGTGAACGGTGGTTACTGTTCACTGATTACTGTTTACTGTTCACTTTACTTCACAGGTTGCCAGTCCATGCTTGTATAAATACTGTTGATGATGCTCGTCGGCCAGATGAAATTGGGTGGCCGGTTCGATCTCGGTGGCGATGGCCTTTTGGAAATTGGCCTGCACTATTCCCTTGCTTTTTTCAATCGCCGCTTTCTGTTCGGCATCGTGAAAGAAGATGGCCGAGCGTTCGAGGCCGCCGGGGTTCGAGATAGTTGGGTTGTGGCTGTGCCAGAACACGTCGAGCAGTTGCTCGTATGAAATCTGGGCCGGGTCGTAGGTCACTTCCACCACTTCGGCGAAGCCGCCGTGATGCAGGTCGTGGTCGGTCGGATTGTTAATGCGCCCGCCCATGTAACCGACGCGAGTCGAAAATACGCCCTTGAGCGTGCGATACGACTCTTCTGCGCCCCAGAAGCACCCGGCGGCGAAAGTGGCAAGTTTGTTGATAGCAGAGTTCATCTTGGTTAAAGTCTATGTATTCAAACTGTGTCCAACTTGGTTGAAGACGGCCACAGGTAGCTCTAAGTTGGATCATTGAAGACTCTACCTAACCAGCGAATATCGTCTTTGGAATTTCTCTATGTGACCATTTTCAGCAATAGACATTATTGGAAATAATTTTTAAGTTGATAGGAGAAGGATCGCAGATAGCGAAAGTCAGTACGAAGGTTGTGCAAAGCGCAAGCGACTTGCATCACCAAATCGGAGAATCCTTTCGCGGTATTGCGAAACACGTCCTT
>JACPWC010000064.1 GCA_016197225.1 Chloroflexota bacterium | reverse complement strand
GCGATCGTGCCCCACGACTGGAAGTTGTCGAAGTAGAGCGTGCCCTGTGTGCCTAGGATGGGCGCGGTCACCACGCCCCAGCGCGCCATCTCCACCCGGCGGGTGTCGTTGTCCACGCCGGTTACCTGGTCTTTGACGAAGCCGTCAATGCTCAACTTGACGTAGCCATCATTGGCGCCCGCGCTCGTCGCCGCCGCCCAATAGACGCCAATGGCGTGGGCCTGGTCGGAAATGGTCTGGTAGACCCCGTCCACCCAGTTTCCGGCGTCATCGCGGACACGAGTGCGGACCTGGTAGGTCGTCCCGCCCGTGTTCTTGAAAAACACTTCGACTACCTGGTTTCCGCCCGTGTCCGAGTCGCGCCCGCTGAGAATCGTGATGGAAGTGGTTGCCCCGGTGATGGTGTTGGGGTCGAACCAGAACTGGGCCTTGTACTGGGTCAGCCCGACCGGGTGGTTGCTCTGCACGTATTGCGTCGCCCCGCCGCTGGAGGCGCTCTCAGCCGGGCCGGGGATAGTGCTGGCCTCGGCCACGGCATTGGCCGTCGTCGTCACCCAAATGCGGTCCGCCACTATCCCATCCTCGCGCATCCACAGATTCAAGGTGTGAGTGCCGGGCGTGGTGACATTCACAGTCGTAGACAAGCCATTGTATTTCGAGAACCACCGGAAACTGGTATTGTTGAATCCGTTCAAGCCAAAACCAGCGCTGGTCGTCACCCCCACACCGTCGAGACCAATATGAATTGAGTCGTCGTCAACGCCGGGTGAAAGCCCGCGCACGTACACGTAATAGGTTCCGGTAGTTTGGAAGTTGATCTTGTAATTCAACGCCGGGCCGTTGGTTGCCAGCGCAGTGTTCACGCCGGTGTTAGGCAGGGCCTGCATCGCGCCTGTGCCCTGGTAGCCGCCATAACTGGTGGTGGCTTGCCAGGCGATCCCGGCCGCACTGCCTGTGCCTGCCGTCAGGCTGGTGTACTTTTCGGCCTCCATCACCACCGCCCCGCCGGCCTCGGTGTAGATGTTATCGGTGACGGCCTGCATGCCATAATTGCCGGTCAGCTTTGCCGCCGAGGTCACACTCAGGGTGCCGTTGTTGGTGACGGACGACGACCAGTTGTTGAAGTTCGGCAATACAAACTCGTCGTTGAACAGGCTCGTCGGTCCGGGCGCGTTGTACTCCTTCTGCGAGGTCAGGTTGCCGGTGTTCGGGTCGTACTCGTATTCGGAACGGTTGACGAAGGTCAGCGCCCCATTCTGCCGCACCTTGCTCTCCCGGGCCGAGGCGTAAGGGAAGTAGGTCTGGGCCGGCAGGTCATTGGACAGCACGGTATATTCAGTATTGGTCTGGGACAGGATCGTCCCAGTCGCATCCTGATATTGAACTTCGTATTCCTGTCCTGCTTTTTGCTCGTCGGTGTTGAACTTGTGGACGGTAATATCCAGCGTCGCCCCGCCGGAAAAGTTCTTGGTCGTCACCGTGGTTTGTCCGTAGCCGACCAGGTCGCCGACGTTACCGGGGTTGCACCAGCCCAGGCCGCCGCCATTGACAGGTTTGTCGTTATAGCAAGGACTGCTGTAAGCGAACAGGGTCTGCATGGTCTGGCCGCTCGCCCCGTCGGTCGTGTTCAGGGTCGTCACCCGATAGTTGAGCCAGGTGCTGGCGCCGGTTCGACCGTCGTTGCCATAGACGAAAGCCGCCGTGCCTTCCCAGCCGTTGTTTATCTGGCTCAATCGCGGGTAAGGAAAGTACCCGATGCCGCCGGTGCTGTTATTGTTGTAGTTGGTGTAGGTGAACGTCGCTGTTGGCGCGGTCGCCCCGCCGTTGAGGGCACTGCTCACCACTACCGAAGTCAACACCGTCACGTAGCTTTGCAAGGCATAGCTCAAGTCATAGGTGCGCACGACCGTCGCGCCGTACTTCACGTTAATTTTGTCCAACCGGTAGGTGTCCCAGTTGTCCCACTCCTTGAGAGTCGCCGTCGCCGGCACATCGTTTGGGCGGCTCTCGATCACAAATTCCACCGAGTAACCTGCCGCGGGCGTGCCACTGTTGTGGCCGGTGTAGGCGATACCAGTCAGATAGCTGGCCCGGTCATAGAAGGTCGTGGTTCCAGCCACGGTGCGGGATTCCTCGCCATAGCTGAACGTCATCGTATTGCCGTGCGTATCGGTCACCAGGTCGGCCCGCCAGCGCATGGCGACCACATCGGTGGCATGGCCGGCGTACCCAAGTGACGACCACGCGCCGGTGTTATTCCCCGGATACCCTTTCATGGCCGCCACTTGCTCCGAGCTGTCCCCTCCGGTGCTGTCCTGACCATCTTTATAGCCCAGCCGCCAGCGCGTGCCGTCACGCCCCACCACCTCCCACCACTCGCCGGTGGCGTTGTATGGCGATGCGGGCGGAAGCTGGTCATTGTGCCTCTGCACGTAAACAAAGCTTTCGTCTTTGGTGTGATAGCGGCCGGGAGTCAACTGGTCGGGGATGAGTTCGCCGCCGATACCGTTGAAGGTGAGAATGAATTCGTCCCGGTAGCCGTAGCCGGCTGTGCCACTGCCCGTTCCACACGGATCGCAGACGCCATTCGTGATCTTGCGTGAGATTTCGACCCCATCCACGCTCCAGCCCAGGCCCGTCCACGGCGCTTGAATATCGCCCAGCACGCCGTCGGCCATGCCGCTGGAATAGCTCAAGGAGAGCGAAGGGGCCATGCCGTTGCGGCCCGGCGGAGTCCAGATGGGAATGGAAAAATGTGACCGTCCAGTGAACAGCTCCGGCCTGGCTGAATCGAAGAGCAGGACGTTAGCCCCGTTGGTGGGGAATGACGACCCGATGCCCGCGCCCCAGGTGGAGAAGTGGGTGACTTCTGCTGTAATCGTGTTGGCTTCGCGGTTGAGGCGGACGGGCACGTTCACCCACACCCCTGAAGCTTCGTCCAGTGTGACCAGGTACGGTTGATACTCTGCGCCCAACGTGGCCAGGTCGGTCAGGCCATTCATAGAGACCGTCAATTCAACAGGCTGTTCAAACTTTGCTTCCACCTCCTGCAAGGCGATGTGCTCATCCGTCTCGTCCTTATTCGAATCCGGCTCGGGTGTGGCCGCGAGGTTGGACTCGGTCACGCTTATAACTGCCGGGTCAGCCAGCAGTTGGATCTCAAACGCCTGCCAGATTTGCCCTTCGCTTCCGGGATAAGCGGCTTGCATATCTTTGACCAGAATCGCATGGCGACCGCCGGTCTTGATTGCACCCGGAGGCAGTTCGATTTGTACTTTGCCGCCCAAACCTTCAGCTTGTCCGCCAATTGGCGCGACCTCACTCAACGGCTGGTCAGCCGCTTCGATGAGTAAGGTTGCAATCGCTTTCATGGGATCGCTTATCTCGGTTGCGGTGAGCAGAGCAGTGTCACTGAGATACAGCGGCGGTTGGGCTTCGGCGCTCACTGTCACCGTGTATTGCAAAGTGGCCGTCGCGCCCGGCAGAAGTTCTTTGGCGCTCCAGGTGAGCAAACGCGTCTGGGGGTCGAACGTCAATTCCCCAAAGCCAAGTTTGCTTTCGTTCAGGTCGTTCGGCAAAGTGTCGGTGAAGGTGATGCCGGTAAATGTCTTGCCGCTGGTATTCATGATGACGAGGGTGAAGGTCACGTCACTGCCCGGCGTTGCTTGTTCGGGTGAGGCGGTAAAATTGAACTGTAGGGGCGAAGCTGTGTCTTCGCCCGCCTGGGCCGGGGCGGGAGTGGCAGTCGCCGGAGGCGGGTCGGTTGGCGTTGGGGTAACAGTCGCCGTGTCCGTGACCGGCGGCGTCTCGGTCGGAGTCTCGGTAGGAATATCGCTTGGGGCCGTCACCGTAGCCGCAACATCGGTTGGCAAAGTTGTCGCCGATGAATCAGGCGTTGCAGTGTCAGTGGGCAAAGCGGTTTGCGCCGCCGCTGAAGTGGACTGCAACATCAGGGCCAGAATAATGAGCAAGGAGACAAGGCGATGAACGAAAACGGCAAACTGCCTGACTTGACGATGCGAGACGGTCATGGGGCGCATGGGTATCTCCTGTGCGGGTGGCAAGGCATGTTCGTTTGAGTTGCGCTAACGACAAAAAGCACATTCCGCTGTTAAGCAAGCGGAATGTGCAGTCATTCAGGTATTCTGTTGGGTGGCGTGAAGTTGGCGATGAAGCGTGAGGGTGTTAAAACTAAATCGCCGGGAGTGAAGCGTGTGAGTGAGTGAGTGAGTAGAGTTTCATGCTAGCCTTCTCAATGGAGGTTATGGCAAGAAAACTTCTGAACGGCTCAACCGCTGACACACTACACCAGAACTCTTTGTCGAGTCAAGTGTTGGCGACGGTTTCTAATCTGATTCAGTACATTTGCCTATGAGTTAGTGACAATGTCACGGTACATGATAACGAACATTGAGGCCTCTGTCCCGCCCTCGCCTAATTTTTCCTCCCCGTGTATACTACGCCCACTTCACCCAAAGGGTAACCCTTCATGCCCGACTTTGACTCCGACCTCCAATCTATTCAAGAAGCGCGCACTCTCGCCAACGCCGCCCGCCAGGCCCAGTTGCAATGGATGAAAGCCGGGCAGGCCGAAGTAGATCGCGTCTGCGCCGCGATGGCCGAGGCCGCCTACCGCGCCTCCGAGCGGCTGGGCCGCATGGCCACCGAAGAAACCGGCTACGGCGTCCCCGTTCACAAGATGCTCAAGAATCACCTCTCGTCGAAACTGCTGTGGGAGGCGATCAAAGACATCAAGACCGTCGGCGTCATCCGGCACGACGAGAAGAAAAAGATTTACGACATCGCCTGGCCGATGGGCGTGGTGGCGGCCCTCACTCCCAGCACCAACCCCACCAGCACTACCATGTTCAAAATCCTGATCGCCGTCAAAGCCCGCAACGCGATTGTGGTGGCCCCCCACCCGGCGGCGGTCAAATGCTGTGTGGAGACGGCGCGGCTGATGGCCGAGGCGGCAGTGCAGGCTGGCGCGCCTGCCGGGCTGGTCTCGTGCATGAGCAAAGTCTCTCTGCCCGGCACGCAAGAGTTGATGAAGCACAAGTACACCGCCCTCATCCTGGCAACGGGCGGCAGTGAGATGGTGCGGGCCGCGCACTCGGTGGGCAAACCGGCTTACGGCGTTGGGCCGGGCAACGTGCCGTGCTACGTTGACCGCTCCGCCGACCTCAAACGCGCCGCCCGCTACATCGTCGCCAGCAAAGCCTTCGACCACTCCGTGATTTGCGCCACCGAGCAGGCGGTGATAGCCGATAAGCCCATCGCCGCCGAACTGGCCGACCTGATGAAAGCTGAAGGCGCATACTTTGTGGACGAGGCCCAGGCCAAAGCGTTGGGCCGACTCTTGTTCCCGACCGGCCATCTCATTGACCCGAAAACCGTCGGCAAAAGCCCGCAACAACTCGCGCAAATGGCCGGCATCAGCGTGCCCGACTGGGCGCGAATTCTGGTGGCCCGCCTCCACAAGGTCGGGCGCGACGAGCCGCTCTCCGGTGAGAAGCTGACGACGGTGATGGGCTGGTACGAGGCCGACGGCTGGGAGGCGGGTTGTGAGCGGTGCATTGAACTGATCAACTTCGGTGGGCGCGGTCACTCGCTTGTCATTCACGCTCAGGACGATAAAGTCATCATGCAGTTCGGGCTGGAGAAGCCGGTCTTCCGCATCGTGGTCAACACCTTCGGCACGCTCGGCGCAACCGGCTACACCACCGGCGTTATGCCCTCGATGACCCTCGGCCCCGGCGGCATCGGCGGCGCCGTCACCGGCGACAACATCACCGTCCATCACATGTACAACGTCAAGCGGCTGGCCTACGAAATCACCCCGCCGCCGCCCGAAGCGATGGTCGAAGAGGCCACAACGCCGCCCAACGCGGCGACGGCTCAAACGCCGGCAGCCGAAATCGAAGACATCGTCCGCCGCGTTCTCAAAGAACTCAAGGCGGTCTAACCCCCAATTACTGATAACCAGGGGCCGCCGCCGCCAAGCGCGTCGGCGAACTCGTCTCCGTCCACGTCATCCCCCGCCCCCACTCCGACGTGGAAATGATCCTGCCACAAAATACCAAGGGGAGTTTTGGCGGCAAGGGCAAATAGAAAAACCCCAAATTCCAAACGCCAAAATCCCGAAACCAAGACGCCGAAAGTGAACTTGGGATTTTGGAAGTTGGAAGTTGGGATTTGCCATTCCCATGGCCATCCGTCTGCTCATTGCCGACGACACCGCCGAGTTCCGCAAG
Source organism: Chloroflexota bacterium (assembly GCA_016197225.1). Taxonomy (NCBI): domain Bacteria; kingdom Bacillati; phylum Chloroflexota; species Chloroflexota bacterium. The sequence goes on along the minus strand of JACPWC010000064.1, from coordinate 69,387 downwards.
AGCGCGCGTTCGATGTTGGCGTTGGAGCGCGAACTGGAAGTGGTGGCCGTGGCTCGCGACGGGCAGGAGGCGGTTGAACTGGCCGAAAAGCTCCAGCCCGACGTGGCGGTGATGGACATCAACATGCCGCGCCTGGACGGCCTCACCGCCATCAAAGCCATCGCCAAAGTCAGCCCGGCCACGGTGTGCATGATCATGTCGAGCGAGGGCGAGCGCGACATGCTGGTGAAAGCCATGCAGGCCGGGGTGCGCGAGTACGTCCTCAAGCCTTTCACCGTTGAAGAGTTTGTGTCGGCTGTGCGGCGAGCGATGGAGCAAGCCGCTGAAGTTAAAAAGAAGATCGTCCGGACGCAAACAGCAGAACTGGAACGCGACAAATACCTGCTCCAGCTGGTGCAAGCGCATTTGCAAATCGGGCGCATTGACGACGAAGCGGCGCGCGCCTATGCTGAGTACATCACCCGTCCCAGCGCCGACCCGGCGTTGATGGTGACCCTGGCCAAGATTTTTCTGGAGCGGCGCGACTGGTTAATCCTGCGTTACATTTGTGTGCGAATGGAAAAATTAGCTGCCGCGAACGCAAGCAACCCGTAACCTTATTAACCCCTATGACTCACTCGATTGGCATGGCCGCTCAGAATGACTCTGAGCGGCTTAAGTTTGAAAACGAAGTCAAACGCATTGTGGACGCCGGGAACGCCGCCGGGCTGACCCTGCGCCTGCTCGGCTCGCTGGCCTTTCACCAGCACTGCCCCAACTACGGCCACCTGCAAGCCAGAATGGGCCGGGCCTACACCGACATTGACTTTGCCGGCTACGGCAAGCAGGCGGCGCAAATCCGCAAATGGATGCCTGCCGCTCTGGGCTACAAAGAAGACACCGAAGTCTTCATCAACAGCGAAGGGGCGCGGATGATCTTCGAGCATCCGGGCAACGGCCTCCACGTGGACATCTTCGTGGACAAGCTCGACTTCTGCCACACCATCTTCTGGAATGGCCGCCTGGAGAAGGACAGCCCCACCATTCCGCTGGCCGAGATGGTGCTGGAGAAGCTCCAGATCGTGAAGATTAACGAGAAAGACATCATTGACATGATCATGCTCCTGCTGGAGCACCCCTGGGGCGGCCACGACGCCGAGACTATCAACCTGCCTTACATCACCAAAATCTGCGCCGACGACTGGGGCTTCTGGCGCACGGTGACGATGAACCTGGACAAGGTGAAGCGCCTGGCCCAGGCTTACACGACCCTCTCCGACGACGAAAAGAACAAAGTGGCCTCGCAGGTGGACCACGCCCTCAACGCCCTCAACGCCGCGCCCAAGTCCTTCGGCTGGAAGATGCGGGACAAGATCGGCGACAAGGTGAAGTGGTATAAGGATGTTGAAGAGGTAAAGTAGCCGCCAATGCTCAACACTCACTACCGTTCCCTGGCCCGCAAAATTGTGTGGACGCTGTTCGCCGCTCAATCGTTCGGCTCGGCGGGCTTCCTCGTCGCCGCCACGGTCACCACCATCGTCGGCGCGAAACTGACCGGCTCGGAGCGTTTCGCCACCGCGCCCGGCGCCATCTATCAACTCGGCATCTCCGCCGCCGCCTTCGGCTGGGGCTATGGCATGGATCGGCTGGGGCGGCGAGGCGGCCTCACCCTGGGTCTCGGCCTAGGCATGCTTGGGGCTTTGCTTGCCACCTATTCCATCGTTGTCGAGTCGCTGGGCCTCTTCCTCGTCGGCCTGGTTCTCATGGGCATTGCCAATTCGGCGCTTCAACTAGGCCGTTTTGCCGCTGCCGAAGTCCACACCGCCGACGAACGGGGCCGGGCCATCTCCAACGTCGTCATCGGCGGAACCGTTAGCGCCGTCTTCTGGTTTCTTTTTTCCAATTCCATTGAAACGTTCATGGAGGGCTTCGGCCTGGATCCATTGGCCTGGCCCTACATCATTAGCGCCGTCATGTTCGCCGTCGCCACGGTCATCCTCTTCACCTTCCTTCGCCCCGACCCGCGCGACCTCGGGCGCGAGATCGCCGGCCTGCAAATCGAACAGCACCCCTTAGCGGCCACGCCGTCCGCGCGCTCCATTGCCGAAATCTTCAGCCTGCCCGCCGCGCGCGTTGCCGCGGCGGCCATGATCTTCGGTCAGGCCGTCATGGTCATGCTCATGGTCATCACCGCGCTTCACATGAGGAATCATCAGCACAGTATCGGCGACATCTTCAAAGTAATCTCGGGGCATGTGATCGGCATGTACGCTTTTTCGATCGTCTCTGGCCGCTTGGCCGACCGCTGGGGACGCGGCCCGGTGATCCTGGTGGGAGCCGCCACTTTAATTCTGGCCTGCCTCACCGCCCCGCTCTCGCCTGATGTTCTACCGCTCGGCGTCGCCCTCTTTCTGCTGGGCCTCGGTTGGAATTTTTGCTACGTGGGCGGCTCGTCACTGCTGGCCGATCAACTCTCGCCCGACGAGCGGGCCAAGACACAGGGCTTCAACGATTTGCTCATCGGCCTGGTGTCGGCGCTGGGGAGCCTGGGAAGCGGCATTGTGTTCTCGCTGGTGGGTTACGGCGTGATGGGAATCGTCGGCGCCGTCGCCGCCGTGATTCCTCTGGCGTTGGTGCTGTGGTGGCAGGTGAGACAACCGGCAATGGCCGTTGCCCAATAATCCATGTCCCGCGAATCGTTCAAAGTCCGCGTCACCAAAGACTACACCGTCTTCTGCGCCGGCCATTTTGTCACCTACAATGGCGACAAGCTGGAGCCTTTGCACGGCCACAACTACCGCGCCGCCGCCGTCGTCGAAGGCAAACTGAACGAAGACAACTACGTTGTTGACTTCATCGTCCTCAAAAGGCTCCTGCGCGAGATTTGCAATCGGCTCGATCACAAGATGCTCCTGGCGACAAACAACCCTCTGCTCGACATTTCGCAGAACGAGACCAGCTTCACCGTGCGCCACCATGAGCGCATTTACGTTTTTCCGCGAGAAGACGTGACGCAACTGCCCATTCCTAACACCACCGCCGAACGAATCGCCGAATGGATCAGCGGCGAGATCGAAGCCGACTTTCGCGCCCGCGGCCTCACCGGCCTAACTGCACTTGAAGTTGAAGTCGAAGAGACCTTCGGCCAGAGCGCCTTCTTTCGCAAGGAGCTTTGATTCACCACGAAGTCACAAAGACTCGAAGTCGCACCAAGAAAACTTCGTGGCCCTTTGTGGCTTCGCGCCTTTGTGGTGAAACGATGTCCGCAATCACAATCTATCTTGCCCTCGGCACAAATCTTGGCGAGCGGGCGGAGAACCTGCGGCGGGCGCTGGGCGCTCTGCCCCCAGCCTTCACGGTGGAAGCAACCTCGCCCATCTACGAAACCGAGCCGATGTATGTGACCGCCCAACCGAAGTTTCTCAATATGGTCTGTCGCGCTACAACATCCCTGCTCCCGCTGGAAGCCCTCCAGGCCCTCAAACTGCTGGAAGCTGAACTGGGCCGCGAGCCGGCGATTCGATTCGGGCCGCGCCTGATTGACATTGACTTGCTGTTCTACGGGGACATCGTCTTTGAGTCGCCCGACCTGATTCTGCCCCACCCCCGTCTCCACGAACGCGCCTTTGTTCTCGTCCCGCTGGCCGACATCGCCCCCGACTTTATCCACCCAGTTCTCAAGCAAACAATTGCGTCCTTGCGTGACCAGTTGGGCGACGCAAAGGACTCTGTCTGGCCCATTCACTGGGTCAACGGATTGAACGGATTTAGCAGATAAAATACACAAAGACAAATCCGTTCAATCCGATAAATCCGTTGACGAAACATGCCAATCTCTCCAACTTTCACCTTCGGCTCCACCACCTTCGAGTGGGGCAAGCAAACTTACCTGATGGGCATCATCAACGTCACGCCCGACTCGTTTTCCGGCGACGGGCTGGTGAAAGGCGATAACTGGGTGGCGACGGCGGTGAAGCAAGCGGTTGAACAAGCAGAGGCGGGCGCCCATTTGATTGACGTGGGCGGCGAATCAACTCGCCCCGGCAGTCAATCGACTCTCGTCGAAGAAGAATTGCGGCGCGTCATTCCCGTCATCCGCGAAATCGCCAAAGCCGTGAGCGCGCCGATCTCAATTGACACCTACAAGGCCGAAGTGGCACGGCAGGCCGTCGAGGCCGGGGCGACGATGATTAACGACGTGTGGGGCTTCCGAATGGATTCGCAGATGGGACGTGTGGCCGTCGAAACCGGGGCTGCCGTCGTTCTGATGCACAACCGGAGCAAGCCAAAGGATGCGGCCCAATCGGCGCAGTTGGGCGGGCGTTACGTGGGCGTGGAATACGACGAACTGTTGGGCGACATCAAGCGCGAACTGGATGAGTCCATTGAACTGGCGCTCAAAGCCGGAGTCAAACCGGAGCGTATCATCGTTGACCCCGGCATCGGTTTTGGGAAGACAGTCGAACAGAATCTGGAGCTGGTGGATCGTTTGGGCGAACTCAAGGCGCTTGGCTATCCGATTCTCGTCGGCCCGTCACGCAAGTCATTTGTGGGCTACACCCTCAACCTGCCGCCTGACCAGCGCCTGGAAGGGACGGCGGCGGCAGTGGCCCTGAGCATTGATCGCGGCGCGGACATCGTGCGCGTGCATGATGTGGCCCAGATGATCCGTGTAACAAAAATCGCGGATGCGATCACGCGGCGGCCCTCACCCGCGCCGTAATAAAATCCAACAGCAATCGCGCCGCCAAAATGGCGGTAGCCCGCGCCGGGCTGTCGTAGAGCGGGTTGAGTTCGGCAATGTCCATCGCGGCGCAGTGCGGGGCGACGATTCGCAGGAAGTCAATCACCTGCTGGCCGGTCAACCCGCCCGGTTCCGGCCACCCGGCACCCGGCGCTTCCCCTGAATTCAACACGTCCATATCCACCGTCAGGTAAACGGCCTCGGTCCCGTCGCTCGCCCAGGCCAGGGCCTGCTCGGCGGCGGCCTTCGGCCCCATCGCCGCAAACCGCGTGGCGCTAATGCGCCGCACTTCCAACTCGTCACCCATCTCGAACTGCTCAACCGTGGTGTAGCCGCGCAAACCCACCTGCACCAGATTCGGCCCGGCCAGCCGTTCCAACTCCAGCGAACGCCTCATGCCACTGCTGCCTGAGAAGCGGCCCTGCCGATCTGAGAAGTGCATCAGGTCGCGGTGCGCGTCGAGTTGGATGAGGCCGATGCGGCCCGAGCGCGTGTCATGAAGGGCTTTGATGGCCGGGTAGCTGATGCCGTGGTCGCCGCCAACCACCAGCGGAATGTATCCGGCATCCAATGCCTGCCGCACCAGGGCATAGCTTTCTTCGACCGTCTTCTGGGTGTCGTAATAACTGAGGGCAACGTCGCCGAAGTCGGCCACTTCCACCGCCGAGAGATCAATGAGGCCTTCGTCAATGTCGGCCAACTTGCCGTCGCGGAGCCGCCACTCGAACACGCCCCGCAGGGATTCGCGCAGGGCCGCCGGAGCAAACCGCGCGCCGGGGTTGCCGATGCTGGTGGCGGCGTCGTGCGGAATGCCGATGTAGGCAAAGCGGTGTTGAGGGGTGGCATGGGGTTTTAGAAGATAATCCATTCCAAACTTTGATCCACAGATTTTCACAGACGTTTCGCGCGCAGATTTGGAATCATCTGCGTAATCTGCGGATAAACTTACAAACCGTAAATCTCGCCGTACTTGCTCTTGAGATACTTCACATACGGCCCAACGTTGATGGAACTGCCTGCCACTTTCTCTAGCGTCTCCTTCGGGGTGAACTTGCGCCCGTGCTTGTGCAGATTCTCGCGCAACCACTCGCGCAAGGCCATGAACTCGCCGCGCTCGAATTGCTCGTAAATATCCGGCAGGGCTTCCAACACCTTCTCCCAAATCTGGCAGGAGATGATGTTGCCCAGCGAGTAAGTGGAGAAGTAGCCGATGCCGCCGCTCGACCAGTGAATGTCTTGCAGAACACCCTGAGCGTCGTTTGGCACGTCCACGCCAAGATAAGACTTCATGCGGGCGTTCCAGGCTTCGGGCAGGTCGCGCAGGGCGACCTTGCCTTCCATCATTTCCTGCTCCAACTCGAAGCGCAAGATGATGTGCAGGTTGTAAGTGGCCTCGTCGGCTTCCACCCGGATCAATGACGGCTGAACCTTGTTGATCGCCCGATAGAACGTCTCCATCTCCACCCCATTAAATTGATCCGGGAAGGCGGCCTGCAGTTTGGGATAGAAGTGCCGCCAAAATGGCCGACTGCGCCCGACTAAGTTTTCCCACATGCGGCTTTGTGACTCGTGCAGGCCGAGCGAGACGCCCCGGCAGAGCGGGGTGCGCTCCAGCGCCGGGCTGATGCCGTTTTCGTACAGGCCATGGCCGCACTCGTGCATCGTGCCAAACATGGCGGCGTTGACGAAATCTTCGCGATAGCGGGTGGTGATGCGGATGTCGGTGGTGGCCGAACTGCTAGCAAAGGGATGAACCGTCGGGTCGAGCCGCCACGAGTCGGGGTTGAAGCCGAAGCGCTCGACGATGCTCAACGAGAACTCGCGTTGTTTGTCAACGGGGAAGTGGCCGCGCAGGCAGGCGTCACTGACCGAGTCGGCTTTTTGGTTGATGGCGGCGATGAGGGGAACCAGGTCTTTCTTGAGGTCGTCGAACACGGCCCGCACTTCGGCGGTCTTCATGCCCGGCTCGTAGTCGTCGAGCAGAGGATCGTAAACGTGCTCCACCTCGTCGAAGCATTCCACGTATTTGTGTTTGAGTTCGACGTTCTTCTGCAAGTGCGGCAGGAAAATCGAGAAGTCGGATTTCTGGCGGGCTTCGATCCAGGCCTCGGTGGCGTTGGCGGCGGTGCGGGCCATCTCGGCTTCCAGTTCCGGGGGCACGCGGCGTGCCTTTTGGTAATCGCGCCGCGTTACACGGATCAGGCTTGCTTCGTCGGAGTCGTAGGGCAGGCTTTCTTCATAAGGCAAAAGGTCGTCGAGCAGGCGGCCCATTTCATCGGAGATGAATTTTTCCAGCCGCACCTTTTCGAGCGTCGCCAACTGCTCGGCCCGCACGGCCGAGCCTTTTTGCGGCATCATCACCCGTTGATCCCAACCCAGCACCCACGAAATTTTGGTGAGGTCGTGAATTTCGGCGAGGCGGTTTTTGAGTTCGAGAAATTTTTCGTTCATAGTTGTCCTTGTCAATAAAAAAGATTTTGTAGATGCTCACGGGGTAGCACCCTGAGCGGAGGCCAACGTGCTTTTCGTTGGCCGTAGTCGAAGGGTGCGGCGCTGGTGCGAAAGCCGCATCCTTCGACTGCGCGGCGGCAACAACACCCGCCGCTCCGCTCAGGATGCTTAGTGTGCGAGCGATTACCTTTCAGTAACCACGCAGGCGGGCGATGGCCCATTCGTACAACTGCTGATAGCCGTGCGCCGAGCGGCTCCAAGAGAAGTCTTCGATCATGCCGTTATGTTGGATGGCCCGCCAGCTTGGTTGATCAACATTATAGATGTAGATGGCGCGTTGCAGGGCATTCCAGAAAGCTTCGGGGGTGTAGTCGTCAAAGGTGAAGCCGGTGAGGCCATCCCGAACCGTGTCGGCTAAACCGCCGGTGGCCCGCACCACTGGCACACAGCCGTAGTGCATGGCGATCAGTTGGCCGAGTCCGCATGGCTCAAAGCGAGAGGGCATGAGGAAGATGTCGGCTCCACCGTAGATCAGCGGCGCGAGGTCGGCGGCGTAGGTGAGGAAGGCTGTCATCTTTTGCTTGTGGTAACCGGCCAGCCGGGCAAACACGTCTTCATATTCTTTCGCGCCCGTGCCCAGCACCACAAATTGCGCCTCGCCGGCATAATCATTCATGAGCAGATGAATGACGTGGCCCATGATGTCAAGGCCTTTCTGCCAATCGAGGCGGCTCACCATCGCCACCAGCGGCACGTCGTCGCGGACGGGCAGACCGGCGCGTTCCTGCAAGGCGCGTTTGTTGTGGAGTCGATCATCAAGATGATCAACATCGAAAGCACGGGCCAGGTTTTTGTCGACGGTCGGATCCCAAGTGTCGTAGTCTAGGCCGTTGACGATGCCGTGCACGTCGAAGTGGCGGAAGCGCAGAAGGCCGTCGAGGTCAGCGCCGCCGCCGGGTGTCATGATCTCGCGGGCGTAGGTGGGGCTGACGGTGTTGATGAGGGTGGCGTGGTGGATTCCGCGCGCCATAAAATTGACCGAGCCGTAAGGTTCTTCAAGCAAGGACGGAGTCTCGACGCTGAGATAGTGGAGCACATCCCGCGGGCTACGCCCTTGATGAGCAAGGTTGTGAATGGTGAAGAGGCTGGGGATGCCGCGATAGCGTTCGTCGTACTGGCCGGTGATGGCGAGCCACATCAGGGCCGGAGCAGTGTGCCAGTCGTGGGCGTGGATGATATCGGGCCGCCAGCCGAGAGCCGGGATCAAATCCAGCGCGGCGCGGCAGAAGAAGGAGAAGCGGTAGGCGTCGTCGGGGTAGCCGTAAATTTCCGGGCGGCCAAACAGGTTGCGCTCGGCGACGAAGTAGATCGGCACGTCACTGCCGGGGACGCGACCTTCCAACAAACCGGCGGGCAACAGTCCTCCGCCCGTCGGCACTTTCCAGTCCCAGGGCAAAGCTCGGAGGTTCCATTTGTTGTCGCCATGAAAAGAGGCTTCGATGGGTTGATAGGCCGGGATGACAATGCGAACGTCGTGGCCCATCGCGCTCAAGGCTTTGGGCAGAGCGCCGACCACGTCGCCCAGGCCGCCGGTCTTGGCGAAGGGGGCGGCTTCAGCGGCGAGGAAGAGGATTTTGAGGGGTTGCATTATATTTTTATTTTCTCCCCTCTCGCATCCCACAACGGCTCTCTCTCCACCACCGCCTCAATCTCCACCCCAAAACACTCGACCGTCAGCTTCGTCCCTGGCTTGGCGAGTTCAACCGGCAGATAGCCGTAAGCAATGCTCTTGCCCACACTGTAGCCGTAGCCGCCGCTCGTTACCCAACCCACCACTTGCCCATCAGCCCGAATCGGCTCACTGCCAAATGTCACCGTATCCGGGTCGGCCAGCGTGAGGCAACACAGCTTTTGCGTCAGGCCTTTCGCTTTCGCTTCAATCAACGCCTGCTTGCCGATGAAGTCAACGGGCTTGTTGAGGGCGACGGCGAAACCGAGGCCGGCTTCAAACGGGGTGTAGTCGGGCGTGATGTCGCCGCTCCAGTAGCGATAGCCCTTCTCCAGTCGTAGAGAGTCAATCGCTTTGTATCCGGCGGCAACCAGGCCAAACTCTTGCCCTGCTTCCCACAGCGTGTCCCACAACTGCTGGCCGTATTCGGTCGGCGCGTAAAATTCCCAGCCTAGTTCGCCAACGTAGGTGACGCGCAGAGCCAGGGTCGGGACGTTGCCGACGGTGATTTGTTTGGCCGTCATGTAAGGAAAGGCGGCGTTGGACACATCGTCTCGCGTCACCTTCTGCAAAATGTTGCGGGCGCGAGGCCCCCACAGGCCGAAGCAAGTCCGGCTTGAGGTGATGTCGTTGATGTACACCGAGCCGTCGAGCGGCGCATTGAGGCGCAACCAGGTGATGTCGTGCGTGCCAAAAGCCGTGCCGGTGACGATCATGAATCGATCATCGGCCAGCCGCGACACGGTGAAGTCACATTCGATGCCGCCGCGCGGGTTGAGCATTTGGGTGTAGATGACGGTTCCGGCAGGTTTGTCCACGTCATTCGCACACAATCTTTGCAAGAACATCATCGCACCCGGCCCCAACACTTCGATCTTGCTAAATGATGTTTCGTCAAACAACCCGGCGCGCTCGCGCGTGACAACGTGCTCCATACCAATCGCCGGCGACCAGTTGTGCTGGCCCCAGCCTTTGGGCCGGTGGGTGTGTTTGGCGTCGCGCTCGTTGGGGCCAAACCAGTTTGGCCGTTCCCAGCCGCCCTTCTCGCCAAAGACCGCGCCCAACTCTTTCAAACGGTGATAGGCAGGCGAAAGCCGCAGGGGCCGGGCCGACCCCCGCTCTTCAGCCGGATAGTGAATGTCGTAATACTGGGCGTAAGTTTCGACGGTGCGATCCAACGTGTATTGCTGACTGTTGTATTGCGACCCGTAGCGGCGCACGTCGAGCCGCCACATGTCCCATTCGGGGTGGCCGTCAATGATCCATTCAGCCATCACCTTGCCAATGCCCCCCGCCCCGGCCAGGCCGTGGGCGCAAAAGGCGCAGGCGGCCCAGAAGCCGCGCACTGCCGTCGGGCCAAGCAAGTATTCCGAGTCGGGTGTGAAGCCTTCGGGGCCGTTGAGGAGTTGCACGATCTCGGCGGTTTCAAGAGCAGGCACGCGCTTGATGGCGTTCTCCATCAACGGCGTGAAGCGATCCCAATCTGGCTCAAGGAGTTTGAAGTTCCAGTCCTGCGGCACGCCGTCGAGGCCCCAGGGCTGTGGCTCACGTTCGTAGCCGCCCGCGATCAGGCCGCCCACTTCTTCGCGGTAATACACAAGGTTGTCCGGGTCGCGCATCGTCGGCATGGTGTGCGGCTGGCCGGCGATGGGTTTAGTGATCAGGTAGAGATGAGCCATCGGGATGATGGGCAGAGCAAGGCCGACCATGCGGGCAAGGTCGTTGCCCCACAAACCGGCGGCGTTTACGACCACGTCCGTTTTGATGGGGCCTTTGTCGGTGGCAACTTCTGTTATTTGGTTATTGGTTATTGTGATGCCGGTGACGCGAGTGTTCGTCAGGAACTTCGCGCCGCGACTCCTGGCCCCGGCCATCAGCGCGTTGGTCAGGCCGGTCGGATCAATGTAGCCGTCGGTTGGCAGGTACACGCCGCCCTGCACGCCGTCGAGCGACATGAGCGGGAAGAGATCATGGCATTCTTTGGGCGAGAGCATTTCCAGCGGCATGCCGAAAGCTTTGGAGTAGCCGACGATGCGCTTGAGTTCTTCCATGCGCTCTGCCGAAGAGGCGATACGCAAACTGCCCACTTCCCGCCAGCCGGGGTCAACTTCGGTTTCGTTCTTGAGGCGGCGATAGAGGTCGGTGCTGTAGCGCATCAGCTTGGTGAGGCTGGAGGAGGTGCGGAGCTGGCCGACTAAGCCCGCCGAGTGAAATGTCGAGCCGCTGGTGATCTCGTGCCGCTCGACGACGACGACATCCTTCCAGCCCATGAGGGTGAGATGGTAGGCGATGCTGCAGCCGCCGACCCCGCCGCCGACGATGACGGCTTGCGCGTGAGATTGCATGAAGAGTCTCCTGGAAAGAACTGGCTATTGACTCGAAGCTGACCACGTTACTAAAGCCTGAGCCAATTGATCTGTTGCTTCTAGAATGATGCGCGTTTCATCCTGTGTCAGTTTGTTGTAATACACATACTTTCTGTTCAGGCTATGCACACGTTGAACCTCTGGAATCCGCTCTATATGAGAATAGTATGCCCTGTATGCGTCTATTGGATTGCCCCAGTCAACAAGTTGCCGTTCTACAAAAATGGCAATCATAGTGGGATACCCTTCAATAATTGTGAGAAGTTTATTTCCACGAGAATATCTAAGACTGAAGCCCACACTCCCCCAACTGACTACAAGAGGCCCTGCCATCCAACTTTTCAAATAAGGCTCAAAAATCTCATCAAGGCCTTTTGGCAACGACTTCAGAAAGGCTTCTATATCAATGCGTCCTCGACGACTATCGCTTTGTTCTTCGACCGCAGACACCTCTACTTCCGGTTGCTTTTGCTCGTAACGGATCTTTACAACAGCGCGTGTCACCTCGCGAGTTTGACCCACAATAGATGGCACAGCTACAACCGGCCAATCATTTTTCTTATCCAAACGGTAAAAAGCTATTTCAACCAACCTCAGTGTGAACTCCAGGTTGGGGGCAGTGCCCATAATTTCCGAAAGCATAACAACTTCAGGGCGAATCCGATCGCCCACTATCAGTAGCAGAAAGTTGCCCGTTGATAACGAGCGTCGTAAGCCTTCTTCAAAGGCTACGCTATCAAATTCGGACTTGGGGGATTTGGCTGATACAATCTTGAGAAGGTCCTTGGGACGGCCATCCCTAGTAGCTATCGCCTCAACTTTTGCTTTAAAGTCTGGGTAATTCATGTTGGTTAGATGTCTGGCGTAACCTAGAATTTGTGCCAGAACTGTGCGATGTGCTTCCGGGTTTCGCCAGAGTTTAGTTTCGACCAAACACAGCGCGCCACGCGAGGTGACATAGAGCACGTCTATCAAACCAACCGTGACCGGAAACTCTCGTGCCAAAGGAATCAACTTGTCAAAAGCCGGGTCAATATCTCTTGTCGGGAGAAGATCAGGCTGCACAAATAAGAGTTTCTGAAGCCAATCTTCATCGAACTGGCGCAAGTCCGACCTAACAGGATGAAGATCGGAGATGCTTTCTAAATCCTTATCACCGATGATTAAGGGCGGCGACGAGTTCATGATCTACCTCACTTTTGGTATGCACTGCATGGTCGAGTGTAGCGCCCTGAGCGAAGTGGCAGTGTAGTTCTGCCACGAAGTCGAAGGGCGCGGCCCCTTACGGCAAGGTTGTTCCTTACCAAACCCGCACCCTTCGACTTCGTTCCGCTTCGCTTCACTCCGCTCAGGGTGCTTGCCTGCTTTTAGATGAAACAGCATCCTGAGCTATTCTCCTTCGTCCAGAACCTCAAAGTTCCCCGACTGCGCCAGGTTTGAGTTGACGTATATTTCGACGGTGTACAGGCCGGGGGTGAGCACCTGGGTGTTGCTGTAGGCAAAACTCAGAGACTTGTCCGCCGAGCCAGAGAGGCCGAGCGACCACGGCTCGACAAATCGCCACGAGGGGTCTTCTTCGCCGTCCACGTAAACTTTGAATACCACCTCCTGCCCGTCCTGCATCTCTTCGTAGTCAAAGAGGATGGAAACTTCGTCAGTGCCGTAGGCGAAGGCGTCAGCCGGTTCGTAATCCACCACGTTGCCGTCGTCGTCAAACAGGGGCTGGGCAAAGATGAAGGGGCTGATGATGGCTGTCAACTCGCCCTGCGGCGGCTGGCCGGTGTATTCCAGCGCCACCGACAAACCCTTGAGCCGGCTGGACATCTCAAAGGCGGCTTCACCGATGGCGTCCGGGGCGGCCAGAGAATTGCGCGGCGGACTGCCCTCACCCAAGTCAATCGTGTCAATCAGTTCATCAAGGCCGAGGGCGGCATCTTCCAGCCCCCACCACAGGAACGAGGGCGGCTCGGCCCCGGCGGCTTTGGCCTCGGCCACTTGTTGGGCGGCCAGGTCCATCCCTACCTTGTATTCGGCGCGGGCCTCGTCAAGCCTGTTGGCGGCCATCAGGCTGAGGGCCAGATCATATTGAATCCACAATTCGCCGGGGCCGGCCTTGAGGGCCAGGCGATTCATGTCGGCGGCTTCGTTGAAGCGGCCAAGCAGGTAGTAGACCCAGGCCAGGTTTCCGGCGACGTTGGCGCTGGCGTCGCCGGCGGCGCGGGCTTTTTCGTAGTCGGCGGCGGCAATGCCGTAATTGCCCAGCGCAGTGTTGGCGTCGCCGCGTTCGACGAGAGCATTGATGTAGTTCGGCTCGCAGGCCAGCGCCTTGTCGAACGAAGCGATGGCTTGCTCGTACTCGCCCTGATAAGCCAGGCCCACGCCCTGGGCGTAAGCATCAATGGCGTTAGCGCCGTCGGCAATTTTGCACTCGCGCAGGTCTTTGACCGGCTGAAGGAAGGTCGTCGCCGCCCAGCCGGTGGCAACCACTGCCACCCCCGTGCCGACAACGGCAAAAATCCAGCGCGTGAAGTTGCCGGAAATGGTGGCCGAGAGGCCGTAGAGAAAGAGGGCCACTGCCAGCAGAGTCAGGTGAACGATGTAGGTGTTCGACTTGGAGTCCCAGGCGTCTTTGACGGCAGAGGCGGCGGCAAAGCGTTCCTGCAGGGCGGTAATTTCAACCAGATAGGTGTCGGCTTCGTATTGGGCGACATTGAGATGGCCGGTGGCCGGATCAAAGTAGGGCGCTTGCAACATCGGGCTGAGGTTGAGCATCTCGTCGCGCAAGGCTTCGTAACGGCGGGCGGCGGCTTCGTCGTCTGCCGTCAGAGCCGCGGCGGCCAGCAAGTCGAGTTCGTAGTAGGCTTGATAGGCGCTGTTGTAATCGTAGTTCACGCGGGCGTCGCCGCTCACTTGCTTGCCAAACGCTTCCAGCGAGTAGCGTTTGGTGTCGCGGTTGGCGGCGTCGTCACGCGCTCCGGCGTCACTTTGTAAATAAGTAACGACGGCGATCAGCATCGTCACGACCGCAATCAATACGGCGGTTGTTTTTTTGAACCGTTCGTCGTTTTGGGTAGAAGGAGTGGCGTTCATGTTTTTGTCTCTATCGGGCGAATTCAATGATCACGGCGACGGCTGTGCCGGCAATTGAGAACAGCAGGCCCAGGCCAATCATCAGGTATTGCAGCCGTTTTCCGGCGGCCTCGACCAGAGTGAAAAACACCAGACCCACCGCCAGCGCCGAGAGCGTTGCCAACAGGCGGTTGGTTTTGGCCCGCAGTTTGTCGGCTTCGGCGTATTGCGGATCGGGGTTGAGGTCTTTCTCTTTGGAGGCGTCGGCCCAGGCTTCGCCCAGGTCGCGCCCCACGCTGTACGCGCCATCGCGGCTCAAAAAGCGGTTGGGGAATAAATCCTGGTTGGCGTCCGCCAGATCGTAAGCTTCGGCGCGCTGGCGATCCAGCAGGAAGGCCTCTTCTTCGGTCAGGCCGTCGGCCTGCCCCAGGTCGTCGGCAATCGCGTCGCCGAGCTTGTCGTAGCGGGCGTAGTTGGTGAACGCGCCGTAATGCTCGTAGGCGTTGACGAAGTTGAGGGCGCGCGTCTCTTCGGCGTTCAAGGAGGCCTTGAGGCCGGCAAAGTCGGCGTCGCCCGCGCCGTCGGCGGCCACCGAGGCCCGCCAGGCCACGACCGCGCCAATGACGGTGACCAGCGCGATGAGCAAGGCGACCACCGTTTCCAAACGGTTATCTTCTTTTTCAGCAGTGTTTGTTGTCACGTAATAATCCTCCTATTTGTTGGTTAGGGTTGCAATCACACCTCAGCCAACCAGCGCCGATAACTCTTGCCTTTAGCCGTTACCTCAATGCGATCAAAATACTTCTGGCCGTAGCCCACGTAATCAAATTCAATCTGCGAGACGTTGCACTGCACCATCGCCCACATCGCTTCGCGCATGTCACTCATAATCTTCATCAGTTTCAAGCGGGCATGTTGGGCCTGGGTCGGCGCCCCGAAATACTCACGGAGCAAGAGGTCATCCTGCTCATCGTCAAAGCCGTGCTGGGCCGAGAAGTTGCCCAGGTCGAAAAAGCGGTCGCCCATCCCGCCATACTCCCAATCCAAAATGCGGATGCCCGCGCCGTCATCCAAAAAATTGCCGTTGAGCAAATCGTTGTGGCACGGCGTTGGCCTGAAAGGATCGCGTAGCATCGCTGTTTCGATCTCAACTGAAGTGGCAAGGAACCAGTCTATGTTGTTGGGGAGCGGGGCTTTGTATTGGCGGGAAATGGGGAGATAAGACTCGACAACGCGAAACGGGGAGAACGATCCGGGGAAGCCGTCGAGGGCGTGGTAAGTTTTGATCGCGCCCACCACCCGCCGAATGTTCTCCGCCGAGCCAATCGTCTCGGCGGGAAGGCCGACGCCGCTGACGAAACGGGTGACCAGGTAACCTTCCGGTTCAAGGAAGGCTACCGGCTCAGGGGCCACGTCCACGCGGGAGGCGGCCAGGGTACAGCCGTATTCGACGAGGCGATCAATCCCCAGCAGGCCGGTGTCGTTTCCGCCCACCCGCAGAACGTATGCATGACCGTCGGCGGTTTCAATCTTATAATTGCGGTTGGTAATGCCGCCCGACAGTTCGGTGATTTTGAGATCGGGCTGGTTGGCAAAAAGGGGAACGCGGTTGAGAATGGGAGAGAGGGAATCGGACATAGAGACGGCCTCATGTGAGGAGGGGTGGGAAACGGCTATATTATAGGCGAAAGTCGCCGGGCTGAGACTGCCAGGCCGGATTTGGAAAATTGTCCTAAATTAAATTGACTTGTCAGGCATAGGAGGCTATACTCTGCAAAGTTAGCTTTGCTTAACACCCCTTTTACTCAAGTCTTGTAATAACAACCTATCATGCAAAATCGTCCACAATGGCAAGGATGGGAGGTGAGTCTATTTCGGAACCGATAACGCCGTAATCTGAAACGTATCCACACCGCTGTTTTTCAATATTCTAAGGAGAGAAGAAATGTTCAACAATAAAAAAGCGTTGTTGTTCAAACTGAGTGCATTGACCGTCATTCTGGCGCTGGCCGTCACGGCCTGCGGCGGCGGCGGCGGCGCGGCGAAGGACTTCAGCAAGGTGGTGTCTGCCGCCGACGGGGGCGGCATGGACGCCCTGGTGACCGCGGCCAAAGCTGAAGGTCAGTTGACAACCATTGCTCTGCCCCACGACTGGTGCAATTACGGTGAAGCCCTCGATGGCTTCAAGGCCAAGTATGGCCTGACCATCAACGAACTCAACCCCGACGGTGGTTCAGGTGACGAGATCGAAGCCATCAAGGCCAACAAGGACAACAAAGGCCCGCAAGCGCCGGACGTGATTGACGTCGGCTTCGCCTTCGGGGCCTCGTCCAAGGCCGATGGGCTGGTGTCGGCTTACAAAGTCTCCACCTGGGACACCATCCCCGCCGATGCCAAGGACGCGGAAGGCTTTTGGTATGGCGACTACTACGGGGTGTTGTCGTTCATGGTCAACACCGATGTGGTTAAGAATGTGCCGCAAGACTGGGCCGACCTCCTGAAGGAAGAATACAAGTCGCAAGTTGGCGTGTCGGGCGACCCGCGCACCTCCAACCAGGCTATCCAATCGGTGTTCGCCGCTACGCTGGCTAACGGCGGCACACTGGACAACGCTCAACCTGGCCTGGATTACTTTGCCAAGTTGAACCAGGTTGGCAACCTCGTGCCGGTCATCGCCAACAACACCCTGGTCGCCAAGGGCGAGACCCCCATCCGCATCACCTGGGACTACAACGCTCTGGCTGGCCGCGACTCGATGAATGGCAACCCCAACATCGAAGTCGTCGTCCCCAAGACTGGCCGCTTTGCCGGTGTGTACGTGCAGGCCATCAGCGCCTACGCCCCACACCCTGCCGCCGCCCGGTTGTGGATGGAATACCTGTACTCGGACGAAGGCCAGGTGCTCTGGCTCAAGGGATATTGCCACCCCATCCGCGAACCAGACCTGCGCAGCCGCAACGCCATCCCGGCTGACCTGCTGGCTAAACTGCCAGACATTTCCGGCGCCGTGTTCCCCAGCGTCAAGCAGTTGGACGACGCCAAGGCCCTGATCACCGGGAATTGGGACGCGGTGGTTGGCGCCAACGTTCAGGCGGCCCCGTAACCTGTTGATTAGCCGTTGACTCAAGCGAGACCCTGCCCTGCGGTGGGGTCTCGTTCTATCTGACATTTCAAACACCGAACCGGATTGTCTATTCCGAAAGGGAAATCCAATGGATAGAAGCTCTATTTCGGCGAGCGCGCCGCTTCAAAGTCAAACGTCGTCTCAGCCCGGGAGAAAGCCGCGCGTGCGGGGAGAGCTATTGGCCTGGGCCGGCGTCCTGCCGTTCTTTCTTTTCGCTTTTGCTTTTCTCTTCCTCCCCTCCAGTTCCCTCTTCATCGGCAGTTTCCAGAACTCAGAAGGCGGGTTCACCCTTCAAAACATCCTTGATCTTTCTCAACCCAAAATTCTTGATTCATATTTGCTAAGCATCAAGGTCAGCGCCGTCACGGCCATTGGCGGCGGCATCTTTGGCTTCCTGCTGGCCTACGCCGTCACCATCGGCGGCCTGCCCCGGTGGGTTCGTTCGACGATCACGACCTTCTCGGGTGTGGCTTCCAACTTCGCCGGCGTGCCGCTGGCCTTTGCCTTCATCGCCGTGCTGGGCCGCACCGGCTTCATCACCGGCGTTCTCAAGAGCCTTTTCAACATTGACGTTTATGAGGCCGGGTTCAACCTCTACAGCTTTTGGGGCCTGACCCTGACTTACATGTACTTCCAATTTCCGCTCATGGTGCTGGTCATGGCCCCGGCCCTGGACGGACTCAAGCGCGAGTGGCGCGAAGCCTGCGAGAATCTGGGCGCAACTTCTTTTGAATACTGGCGCTATGTAGCCATGCCGATCTTGTTGCCGTCTCTGCTGGGCACCATGATTCTGCTCTTTGGCAACGCCTTCGGCGCCTATGCCACCGCCTTCGCCCTCACCGGCGGAACGTTGAACCTGGTCACCATTCAGATCGGCGCTCAAATTCGCGGCGACGTCCTGCACAACCCCGGCCTGGGCCATGCCATGGCCTTCGGCATGGTGGTCATCATGACAATTTCCATTGCCGCCTACACCTGGCTGCAACGACAAACAGAAAGGTGGTTGCGATGAAACGCTTTCCACTTTGGAGTTGGTTTTGGATCTTGCTCGGCGCGCTTTATTTCATCCTGCCGCTTTACGGCGCCCTGGACTTTTCACTGCGGATCAAGCGCGACGTGTTGAGTCTGGACGCCTACAAGAACGCGCTGACCGATCCTGAATTTGTCAAGACGTTTCTTTTCTCCAACCAGATGGCGGTGATGACGATCATCGTCAGCATCCTGCTCATTGTGCCTACCGCTTATTGGGCCCATCTACGTTTGCCCCAGGTGCGCCCGGTGCTTGATTTTATTACCCTGGTGCCATTCGCGATCCCGGCCATCATTCTGGTCTTCGGCCTGATCAAGAGCTACAGCCGTCCGCTCACCGTCTTCGGCCTGCCCATCGTGCCGCCGCTCACCAACAGCGTCTTTAGCACCAACATCCTGCTCATCGCCGGTTACATCGTCCTCTGCCTGCCTTATATGTACCGCTCGGTGGACAACGGCTTGCGGGCGATGGATGTGCGCACCCTCACCGAAGCCGCCCAGATTCTGGGAGCAGGCTGGCCCACCATCCTCTTTCGGATCATCCTGCCCAACCTGCGCACCGCCTTGCTCAGCGGCGCGCTCCTCACCTTCTCCATTGTCGTCGGCGAACTGACCCTGGCCACCTTCCTGGCCCGCCCGGCCTTCGGCCCCTATCTGGCCTTGCTGGGCAATCACAAAGCCTACGAGCCGGCCGCGCTCTCTCTCATCAGCTTCCTTCTCACCTGGGTTGCGCTGGGCATCATCCAATTTGTCACCCGCGGCTCCAGCCAGAGTCAGATTGCCGGCGGTCGCTAATTCAATCCTACGCGAGGAAACCATGGCCTACCTAGAACTGGACAAAGTCCGCAAAGAGTTCAACAACAGCGTCGCCGTCGAAAACTTCAACCTCAATATCGAGCGCGGCGAATTCGTGTCCTTCCTCGGCCCCAGCGGCTGCGGCAAAACCACCACCCTGCGCATGGTAGCCGGCTTCGAATTGCCCACCTCAGGAACCATCACCATCAACGGCGTGGAAATGACCAACACCCCGCCCAACAAACGCAACGTGGGCATGGTGTTCCAGTCGTACGCGCTCTTCCCCAACATGACGGTGGGCGACAACATCGGCTTCGGCCTCAAGATCGCCAAGAGGCCGGCGGATGAGATCAAAAAGCGCGTGAAAGAAATGCTGGACCTGATTCATCTGCCGGTCAAAGGCGACAGCTACCCTTATCAACTCTCCGGCGGCCAGCAACAACGTGTGGCCCTGGCCCGCGCCCTGGCCTTTCAGCCCCAGGTGCTTCTGCTCGACGAGCCGCTCTCGGCCCTCGACGCCAAAATCCGCGTTGAACTGCGCACCGAGATTCGCCGTATCCAACAGCAACTCGGCATCACCACCATTTACGTCACCCACGATCAGGAAGAGGCCCTGTCCATCTCCGACCGCATCGTGGTCATGAGCGCCGGAAAAATGGAGCAGGTTGGCACGCCGTTTGAAATCTACAACTTCCCGCAAACCGCTTTCACTGCCTCCTTCGTCGGACAACTCAACCTTATCCCGGTCACCGTGGCCGACGCCGCCTCAGGCCGCTGCACCTTCAACGGCCAGAGCCTCAGCGTTGGGCGGGACATCAAACTCGCCAACGGCTCGGCGGGCCGCCTCGCTCTCCGCCCCGAAGAACTCAACCTCGGCGGCGCCAACGGCGACGGCAAAAAGAATCAACTCAGCGGCAGAGTGGAGAGCGTCACCTTCCTCGGCTCAGTCGTCCGCATTCGGGTGGACGTGGGCGGAGCCATCGTCTCGCTCGACCTGTTCAACGAGAGCCAGGTGGTTTTGCCCAAAGCCAACGAACAAATAACCGTCAACTTCCCCGTCGATTCCTGCTGGGTAATGGAATAAGACAATTTACAATTCACAATTCTCAATGCCGAATGCACATTGAGAATTGTGAATTGTGCATTCCTTCCTTCATGCCGCCCGCCATCTTCATAGACTTCGACGGCACCATCGTTCCCTACGACGTTGAATTTGAACTCTTTGCCCACCTCGACGGCCCGGGCCGGGCCGGGGATGTCGTGGCCCGGTGGGAACGGGGTGAACTGGACGTGCCGGAGCGACTCACCGCCGGATTCGCCGCCCTGCGGGACTCCGGTGTCACCGTCTCCCAGTTGGAAGCCTTCCTCGACGGTGTTCCTCTCGACCCCACTTTCCCCCATTTCCTTCGTTTCCTGGAATCTCGCCAGTGGCCCGCCGCCATCCTCTCCGACGGCCTCACCTGGTACATCGAAGGCGTGCTCAAGCGGCATGGCGTGACCAACATCCCGCCCATCATCGCCAACGAGATTGATTTTGAGCATGGCTGGCAATTGCATTTCCCCAACCGCAACGGCGACTGTTCACCCTGCCGCCAGTGCGCCGCTTGCAAACGGTATCCTGTCCGCGAGGCCAAGTCCTGGGCCGACCCGGTGGTGCTGATCACCGATGGCCGCGCCGACCGCTGGGCGGCCATTGAGTGTGACATCGTCTTTGCCAAAGAACCCCTGCTCTCCATCCTGAAGCTGTGGGGGAAGCCGAAGCGGCTCTTTCCCTTTGAGAATTTTGACGACGTGCGCCACGAACTGGAAAAGATAGGGTCAGCGGATTTACCGGATTGAACGGATTATCAAACGAAATCCGCTAAATCCGTTCAATCCGTTGACCCTGATATGCTATACTCTCCCTCATTCCACCCTCGGAGCCTCAGCCATGAATTTGTTCGGTAAAAAGTCTAAAAAGAAAGCCACCCGCATCTTTTTTGCCACCGACATTCACGGCTCCGAAGTCTCCTTCCGCAAATTCGTCAACGCCGGGAAGTTCTACGAAGCCGACGTGCTCATCCTCGGCGGCGACGTGGCCGGCAAGCTCCTCATCCCCATCGTCAAAGACGGTCACACCTGCCGCGCCAGCCTGCACGGTCAAAGCCACACCCTTGAGACTGAAACCGAACTGGCCGAGTTCAAACGCAAACTTGGCATTCTGGGATTCTATTCGGTGATGCTCTCGCCGGACGAATACACGGCCATGAAGGACGACACGGCGGCGCAGGACAAAGCATTTATGGGGGCCGCCCGCCAGCGTTTGGCCGACTGGATCAACCTAGCTGAGGAGCGTTTGAAAGACTCGGCTCTGCAATGCTACATCACCGGCGGCAACGACGACCCGTGGGAAGTGCTGGCGGCGCTGGAAGAGAACGCTCAGGAGCACGTGGTGCCGTGCGAGGGCCACACGGTGCAGATTGACGAAGACCACGCCATGGTGAGCCTGGGCTACAGCAACGAAACGCCCTGGAAGACCCCGCGCGAAATTTCCGAAGACGAACTGGCGCAGAAGATTGTCGAGGCCATTCACGGCGTGGGTGATTTTGGCCGGTGCATCTTCAACTTCCATTGCCCGCCCAAAGACAGCACCCTCGACACCTGCCCCATGCTCGACACCTCCACCGACCCGCCGACGGTGATCATGGAAGCCGGCAACCCGGTGCTGTTTGGCGCGGGCAGCACCTCGGTGCGGGCCGCCATTAATAAATATCAGCCGATGCTGGCCCTGCACGGCCACATTCATGAGTCGCGCGGCATTGCCCGGCTGGGCAAAACGGTGTGCATCAACCCTGGCAGTGAATACGGCGAAGGCATTTTGCATGGAGTGATTGTGAATATCTTGGACGGGAAGATTGAGGGGTATCAGTTGACTTCGGGGTAGGGAGGGAGTTAGAGTTAGAGCGAAGCGATATATAAGTCGAGCAACTTTTTCTACGGAAGCGAGACAATATGCCTCTGTTCGCCATTTCCAATCAGCGTTTATCTGCAATGGAGCAGGCCAATTTCACAGCAGAGAAGACCTTGCAGAATCTTATTGAGCAAAACTTGCGCATCGTTTTCAACTGTCGGCTCATTGCGTCGGAATTTCCGACAGGCCCGCAACACGCTGGCAGAATCGATACTTTAGCGCTCTCAGAAGACGACAACCCTGTAATTATCGAATACAAAAAGGTCGAATCATCCGAACTTATCAATCAAAGCCTGTATTACCTTTCGTGGATAAGTGACCATAGAGGCGACTTTGAAATTGCTACTCAGAAAGCTCTCGGTAATTCCGTGAAAGTTGACTGGTCAGATGTGCGCGTGATCTGCATCGCACCCAATTACAAAAAATACGACCTCTACGCCGCTCAGGTGATGGGGGCGAATATCGAACTTTGGACTTATCGCCTCTTCAAGAATCAGTTCTTGTATCTCGAAGAGGTTTTGCAAAAGTCATATTCGCCGCCGACTACGATGCCAGCAGGTAACAAGAATCCAGTTATGGTTGCCGCTGGAAAGAAAGCGGCTATTACTAGAGCGACAGCTACCTATACATTTGAGCAACATCTTGAAGGCAAGTCTGAAAAAGTAAAAGAGCTGGCATTAGCAATTCAAGAGTTCATTATGGGCCTTGACCCAGCGATGGAAGAAGCCCCCAAGAAGTTATACGTGGCTTACAAAATCTCGCAAAACATAGCCTGCATGGAAGTTCAGAATCAAAGGGTAATTGTGCTTTTGAAGTTGGACCCGAAAGACATAGCAAATCCCCCGAAAATCACCAGGGATGTATCGAACATAGGCCATTATGGCACAGGAGATTTTGAGGTAACCCTCAAATCAATTGATGATCTTGAAATTGCAAAACCCTATATTGAAATGGCATATCGTAAAGTTGGCGGGTAAATTTTGGATATGAACCCCAACCTCAACTCTCTCCTCACCCACACCGACGCCGTCATGGCCGGTCGCGCCAACGGCCACTATCGCGGCCCGGTTCACGTGGGCGTTGACCTGGGCACGGCTTACACCGTGCTGGCCGTGCTCGACGAGCACAAACAACCGATCGCCGGCGATTATCAGTTTGCTCAAGTAACTCGCGACGGGCTGGTAGTGGATTTTGTCGGCGCGGTGGATTTACTGCGCCAGATGAAGGCGCGGGTCGAAGAACGTCTCGGCTTCCCGCTCGAGTCGGCAGCCAGCGCCTACCCGCCCGGCGTGCCGCAGGCCGAAGTGCGGGCCACAGCCAACGTCCTCCGCGCCGCCGGCCTGGAATGCACCGGCCTGGTGGACGAGCCGACGGCGGCCAATAACGTGCTGGGAATCCGAGACGGGGCGATTGTAGACGTGGGCGGCGGCACCACCGGCGTGGCCGTGTTCAAAGACGGCGAAGTCGTTTATACTGCCGACGAGCCGACGGGCGGCACGCACTTCTCGCTCGTCATCGCCGGGGCGCTCAACATTTCGTTTGAAGAGGCCGAACGCTTGAAGACGACTCCTGCCGAGCAAGCGCGGCTGTTCCCCCTCATCCGGCCTGTGATGGAGAAAGTGGGGAACATTGTTCAGCGGCACATCGCCGGGCAAAACGTGGAGACGATTTATCTGGTGGGCGGCACGTGCGCCTACCCCGGCATGGATCGGGTGGTGGCCGAATACACAGGAATCAATACAATAGTGCCTGGCAAACCATTGTTTATCACGCCGCTGGGCATCGCAATGCACAATTAGCAATTCACAATTCTCAGTTGCGCATTGAGAATTGTGAATTGAGCTTTTAGGAGATTTTATGGCCGACGGTTTTCAATTACGATGTTATTCCTATCTTGATCGAATGCAACCGCAGTATGCCGCTTTCGTAGGCACGATCACTCAAGGCGACTTGCCCACCGAGGGCATGGCTTCGCTCTACATTGAAATGGCCCCCGGCAACGAAGCCTTCCGCATGGTGGATATTGCCGTGAAAGCCACCGAGGCCAAACCGGGCGCGCAGTTGGTCGAACGCGAGTTTGGCATGTTCGAGGTTCACTCCAGATCGCAATCCGAAGTGCTGGAGGCCGGGCGCATTGTTTTGCAAAGGCTGGGCCTGCAAGTCAAAGACCGGGTGAAGCCGGAGATTGCTTCGGTGCAGGTCATCACCAATGTAGACCCGTACCAGGCGCAATTGCTCAACCGCTTCCGGCGCGGCAGTATGCTGGTGCCGGGCGAGACGATGCTGGTGCTGGAGTGCGCCCCGGCGGCCTACATCAACTATGCCTGCAACGAGGCCGAGAAAGGCGCCAACATCAAAATCCTGCACGTCTCGTCGGTGGGCCGCTTTGGCCGCATGTGGCTCTCCGGCTCCGAGGCCGAAATTCTCACTGCCCGCAACGCGGCGGTGAAGGCGATTGAAGAGTTGGAAGGAACACCGGGAAGGTAATTCTCAATTCACAATTCATAATGCGCAATTCTTCGAGCGTTGTAAATTGAGCATTGAGAATTGTGCATTGGAGGCAGTATGCCCAAAACTTTTTACACCGAACACGACATCGAAGACCTGGCCGCTCGCGGGGTGACGGCTCTGGACGTGAACGACGATGTGGTGCTCACCGACCTGGCCCGCGAGAAGGCGCTCAACCTGGGCCTCAAGCTGGTGCGAAGCGCCGTGGCCGGGGCCACCGCCTCCCGGCCCGGTTCAGCGTCCACCTCTAAAGATGAAGTCGCCGCCAAAGTCAAAGCCGCCGTCATCGCCCGGTTGGGCAATGGCGTTGACCCAACCTTGCTTGACGCCGTCATCACCCGCGTCGTCGCGCAAATCAAATAGATTTTGGATTTTAGATTTTGGATTTTAGATTGCAGCGCCAGTCCACAATCCAAAATCGGCAATCTAAAATCTAAAATCATCAATGCTTCTGGGTCGCATCCTCGGTTCCGCCGTTTGCACCATCAAATACCCTGACCTCGACGGCGTGAAACTGCTCACCGTTCAACCCCTCAACAAAAAACTCGAGCCTCTGGGCCGGGTGCAGGTGGCCGCCGACGTTGTCCACGCCGGGCCGGGCGACCTGGTGGTGATGGTCCGCGCCCGCGAGGCATCGCTGGCCATGCACGACGTCAAGTTTGTCCCTGTTGACCTGGCAGTGGTCGGCGTAATAGATGAATTAGAAGTCCGTAAGGACGGATTCGATTTTGTGGCCGAGCTTCGCACCGTCGCCGAGATGACTCCCCAGCCCGGCGGCGGCACGCGGCTCGTTTATGATGTGTGGGCGCGCCCCCGGAATCTCTTCGGCCTCATCGCCATCCCGGCTCAAGTTGGCGTGTTGAGTTATTACGGCTCCGACAAAGTATTCCGCCGGTACGACCGCGAGGCCGCCAAAGTCAAACCTTCGGCTATCGAACTCCCGGCCAGCCGCGTCGAGTTTGCGCCCGGCGGGCGCGAGCGACTCGTCAAACTGCGCGAAGCCTTAATTAACAACGGCGCTTCGCGGGACATTGTGGACTTGTTGGTGGAGTTGATCGAGCAGGCCGACGACATGGCCCTGTTCCGAATCCGCCCCTACGCCCTGGCCGACTTTTGGGAGAAGCCCCGCCGTGACGTGCTCACCACCTGCTTGCAAGCGGTGCGCGCCGGGTTGCTGGATTTTCAATGGGATTTGCTCTGCCCGCTCTGCCGGGGGCCGAAGAACAGCAGTGACTCGCTTGGCGGCATCTCGCCCCAAGTGCATTGTGACAGTTGCAACATTGACTTCACCGCCAACTTTGATCGCTCGGTGGAATTGACCTTCCGCCCCAACCCGGCAGTGCGGCCCTGCGTCCCTTTCCAGTTTTGCGTGGGCGGGCCGCAGATCACGCCGCACATCGTGGCCCAACAACTGCTCGCGCCCGGCGAGCGCCGCGAATTATCACTGCCGCTCGACGAGGGCCGTTATCGTTTGCGCGCCCTCGAACTGCGCGGCGGTCAGTCACTCGCCGCCAACGCTCAAGGCCGGCCCGACGCCGCCTTTCAAGCCGCCGACTCCGGCTGGCCAGGCGACGAAGTTCTGCTCTCGCTCACGCCAACGATGAACCTTGAAAACGCGACGGACAAAGAGCAACTGTTCATCCTGGAGCGCACCGCCTGGAACGATCAGGCCGTGACCGCCGCCGAGGTGACGACCCTGCAAGTGTTCCGCGACTTGTTTGCCAATGAGGCCTTGCGCCCCGGTGAGAAAATTTCGGTGGGCAGTCTCACTGTGCTCTTCACCGACTTGCGCGGCTCCACTCGACTCTATCGTGAAGACGGCGACGCCGTGGCTTTTGGCCGGGTGATGGATCACTTCGACATACTCAAGCAGGCCATCGCCGCCGAGGACGGGGCCATTGTCAAAACCATCGGCGATGCAGTGATGGCCGCCTTTCGCCGCCCGGTGGCCGCCCTGCGCGCCGTCCTGCGCGCCCAAAAGACATTAGCCGACCCGAGGCCCGGCAGCTTCCCCCTCCAACTCAAGGCCGGAATTCACACCGGATCGTGTGTGGCTGTCACGCTAAATGATCGCCTCGACTACTTTGGTTCAACCGTCAACATCGCCGCCCGGCTCGAAGGTTTCTCCAGCGAACGCGATGGCGTGGTGATCTCTGCCGCCGTTCACGCCGACCCGGAAGTTCAGGCCTGGCTGGCAAGCGGCGATTTACACACCGAGCCGTTTGAAGCAGAGTTAAAAGGGTTTGAGGGAGAGATGTTTGAACTGTGGACGGTGAAAGAACCATGATCATCGGCAAAGTCGTCGGCACCGTCGTCACCACCATCAGCCACCCGCACTACAAGAACCGGCGGCTGCTGGTCGTTCAGCCGCTAGCCCTGCCCGGCCAGCCGGAAGACGGTGATTTTCTGGCTCTGGACAATTCTCACGCCGGAATTGGCGACACGGTGCTGGTGAACCGCGAAGGCAACGGCGCGCGCCAGGTCCTCAACAACCCCGACGCTTGCGTGATTTCAGTCATCGTAGGCATTGTGGATTCGACGATGGTGGAGTGACAGTCCCGGCAAAACCAAGCCCGTCCCTGAATCAGCGGAGGAGGGCGGATTAAAGGGTGGCCTGCCAGAACTTCACCCCAACTGGAATGCCCCTGCCTCCTGTCCCAGTTGTCTTTTCTGCCCACTCATTCTACAATCTGCGGCAACTCAATGGAGCTATTATGACTACAGAACGCGCGCGGGTTGTCCAACAAGTCAGTGGCGACTTTTTCACCCCAACTTACCGGATCACCGGTTCGCTCGGCGTGGGAGCCTCCGGGCTGAGCGGCCTGCTCAGCGACACCAGCCGGACGTTTGCCACGATTGAAAACGCCTATCTCTCGCGCATCCAGGAGCCGGGCACCATCATGGCCCATTTCGCCGCCATCCGCATTGCCAAAGTTTCGCTCGACTTCATCGCCCTGGCCAAACGCAACGTGACGGCCTCCACCACCCGCCCCGGCCTCACCCGAGTAGCCCACCATAACGTGCTCATCATCACCCGCGCCTTCGAGATGCGCGGTGTGCTGGAGCAGGCCGGCAAGCTTGACCCCGAATCCGTCCTGCTCGACGGCAACCCGCGCTTCTTCCCGATTTTCAGCGCCACCGCCAGCCTGTGCGTCCAACCGCAAGTTCAATTCTCAAGCGAAGCCATCTTAGTCAATCGCGTTCGCGTAGACTTGTTTTGCGGAGAAAACATCTAATGGCCCGAATCCTCATTGTTGACGACGACGACGGCCTGCGTACCATGATGCAGATCATGCTCAAGCGCAGTGGACACGAAGTGACGCTGGCCTCCAACGGCGCTGCCGGGCTGGAGTTGGCCGAAAAACAACCCTTTGATATTTTCCTGCTCGACGTGATGATGCCCGACATGAACGGCTACGAAGTGGCCCGCCGCCTGCGCGCCGCCCCGGCCACTCAGAACATCCCCATCATCGTCCTCACCGCCCGCGCCCAGCCCGTCGATCAAAAATCGGCCATCGTTGCCGGCGCCGACGCCTACTTCTCCAAACCGGTTGCCATTGAAGCCCTCAACGCCAAGATAGCCGAACTGCTCATCACCGGTTCCACTGCCGCTAAAGAAGGGGAAGCCGTCACCGCCTCGTCGGCGGCCCCGGCCACCTCCGCGCCGCCCCCGCGCGCGGGTCGGCTCATCTGCGTCGCCGGCTGGCGGGGCGGCGTTGGCTCCACCACCCTCGCCGTCAACATCGCCAGCGTCCTCACCAGCGCCGGCCGCCGGGTCTGCCTGGTCGATCTTTCGCCCACCTCCAGCCACGCCGCCCTCATGTTGCGCCTGCGGCCCAAGCCCTCGTGGGCCGACTTGCCGGCCAACCCGGCCCTGCCTACCGTTGGCGCGCTTCTGCTCAAACACAAATCGGGCCTGCACCTGCTGGCCTCGCCCGAAGCCCCGCCAACCGAAATCATCCCCGCCGATGCCTTCGCCAAAACGTTCCGCCTCCTGCTCGACGTGTTCGGCGATGTGGTGGTGGACGCCGCCCCCACGCCCGACGGCGCAACCCGCGCCGCGCTGGCTCTGGCGAACGACATCATCCTGCCCATCGCGCCTGAAGTCGCTTCCATCCAAACCCTCAACACTACCCTCGCCATCATGACTAATATGCAAATCTCGCCCAACACCTGGCGCGTGGTGATCAATCATCCCACGCCAAACGACCCAATGCTCCTGCCCGACCGGATTGAAAAGGCCCTCAACCGCCCGATTGACGCCACGTTGCCATACGACCACGCTCACATGGTCTCGCTCTTCCAGGGCGCGCCGCTGGCCTTCACCCAACCCAACTCGCCGTATGTTGCCGCGCTCGGCGCGCTCTTGCAAAAGTTATGACCAAACCCCGGATTCTGATTGTCGAAGACAATGTTGAAGTGGCCGAGATGCTCAACTTCTTTTTCTCGTCGCATGGCTACGATGTGCTGGTGGCTTACGACGGGGAAACGGCCATTCGCTCCTGCCGCACCGACCTGCCCAGCCTCGTCCTGCTCGACGTCGGCCTGCCCGACATTGACGGCTTCACCGTTTGCCGCACCTTGAGGCAGACGGCGCGGGGCCGTCACCTGCCCGTCATCTTCGCCACCAAGCGCGACCGCAAAGCCGACAAAATGGAAGGCCTGAGCCTGGGCGCGGACGACTTCATCGCCAAGCCGTTCGATCTTGAAGAACTTTTCCTGCGCGTGCAAAACGCCATCAGCCGCTCGGCCCGCAACAGCCTCACCGACCCGCGCACCGGCCTGCCGGCCCTCGAGGCCGTGCGCCAGGAAATGGCGCGCGTTGCCAACTTGCCCAACCGCAAAACCATCACCTTCCATCTCCACCACCTGGATCACTTCCGCGACTTGTACAGCTCGCTGGCCGTCACCGACGTCATTCGGGCCACCGCCCTTTTGCTCAACAGTGTCCTCAACGATCTGGGTCAGGCCGACGACTTTCTCGGCCAGTCGGGCGACGACACCTTTGTGATCATCTGCGCCGCCGGCCAGGCGAATGAAATCGTCGAAACCGTCGTCAAACAGTTCGACGAGCGCGCCCACCAGCACTACTCGTTCGGCCAGCGCGAGGGCGAGGCCGTTCGCGCCCACGACGCCAACAACAACGAGCGCACGCTCCCCATCCTCAAACTCGACGCTGAACTGTCCTGAATGCCTCAAATTAGCGAAACCGAACTTCGCCACGAAATCGTCCGCGTCGGCAAGCTGATGCACCAGTTTGAATTTGTGGACGGGGCCTCCGGCAACCTCTCGGCTCGCCTGGGGCCGGATCGGATTCTGGCAACGCCCTCCGGCCTGGCCAAGGGCTTCCTCTCACCCGATCAATTGATCGTGGTGGACTCGGACGGCAAGCTCGTGCCGCCAACCCCGCCCGGCCTCAAGCCCACCTCGGAACTGTTGATGCACCTTGAGGCCTATCGCCAGCGCCCGGACGTGAACGGCGTCATCCACGCCCACCCGATCACCTCCGTTGCCCTGAGCATCGTCGGCGTCCCTCTCACTGACTGCATCATCCCGGAATCGGTTCTGCTGTTCGGCGCGATCCCCACCACGCCTTACGCCAACCCGTCCTCGGCGGAGAACCAGCAAGCGATCTCGGAACTGGTGAAGACGCACGATGCGATCCTGCTGGCCTATCACGGCTCGCTCACGGTTGGGCCGACGGTGTGGGACGCTTACTTGAAGTTGGAGTCTCTGGAGCATACGGCGAAGATCATCGCCCAGGCGCGGATGTTGGGTGAGGTAAAGCCACTGCCGCCGGAGCAGGTGCAAAAGCTTATCGAAACGCGCCAACAATGGGGCCTGGCCCGCGCCACCGACGCCGACGAGTTCTGCCGCTACTGCGGCGTGCCGCACCCCTCGGGCCGGCATGTAGATGATGAGACTCTGATCAAAGCCATCGCCGCCGAAATCCAATCTCTAATCTCTAATTCTCCAATCTCTACCCTCTAACTTCCGCTCTCCATCCCTTGACCCTTCCGCAAGCCGCGTGATACAATCTCGCCCGCGCCACCAACGCCCCCATCGTCTAGTGGACCAGGACGCGGCCCTTTCAAGGCCTAAACCGGAGTTCGAATCTCCGTGGGGGCACACAAAAAAAACAGCGGCTGAGTCTTCAGCCGCTGTTTTTTTGATCTGACTAATCTGCTGGAAGCGGAAAATTCCCCAGCCAATGTACTACATATTCTTTCCCAGCCAGCATGCGCGCCAGTTTTTCGTCGGCGGTGATCAGGGGAAGTCCCAATTGCCCGGCCAAAGCCACATAGCAGGCATCATATGCAGTAATACCGTGTTTTACGGCGATGTCGAGCGCATCCACCATTAGTTGCGAAGTGGCTGTGTCGTGAATGGCCAATTTGCCAAGTCGCTCCAAATCCTGCCGGGCAAGTTTCGCCGAGTAATGCAGCCGTTGCACATACTTCCACAGGATGTTCGCGCATTCGATATAAAACAGATCGGGGACATGAAATTCAGCCGGCGGCTCGGTCGTCAGGCGCGCAAATAAAGCGTGCGCCTCTTCAGACAGATTTTCTTCCACAAAAAGCTTGATCCCGACGCTTGCATCCACTACATAGGCCAGCGAAACCTCGGTCACCGCCGCCGATCCTCGCGCAACAGAGTCAGGCTATTGGGCGCGCCTTTGGGGGGCCGAAAGCGTCGTCGGCGAATCTTGGCCAAGGTAAGGGCCTGTTGCTGACGCATGTCTTCGGCCTGCAAGGCTTTGTAGAGCAGGGTCACAACTTCAGCGCTCAACGAACGCTGTTTAGCCTGAGCCAGTCCTTGCAAACGGGCATAGAGATCATCGGGCACGGCACGGACGTGAAGGGTGGGCATAACCAAAACTCCTTTCGCCATCAGTCTAGCACGGGTGGTTGCACAATGCAACCATCAAGTACCTGGCAACTTGGACAAGTTCTCTACTTCCTCTTTCAACTCCTCCCTCGTCACCACCGCATTCCCCCAACGCCGCACCACCAGCCCGGCCGCCAGGTTGGCCAACTGGGCCGCTTCCACCGCGTCGGCGCCGCTGGCAAGAGCCAACGTTGCCACAGCAATGACGGTGTCTCCCGCCCCAGTCACGTCATAGACTTCAGTGGCGTTGGCCGCCGGAAGGTGAACGTGTCCCCGGCCTCTCAGGCCAAGCGACATGCCGCGCGCTCCGCGCGTGATCAGCATCACGTCCACGTTCAACTTCCCGTTTAGCTCGGCGAGCGTCCGCTCAAAGTCGCGCTCGTCGGCCAGCGGCTGGCCCAGGTAAGCTTCGGCTTCGGCTCGGTTGCACTTGAGCAGGGAGAAGCCGTGATATTTGTCCAGGCTCCCCTGTGTGTCGGCGGTGAGCAGGAGGCCGCGCTCGCCGGCGATGTTCCGGGCGGCGTCCAGCAGGGCAGGCGCGATCAGCCCGGCGCGATAGTCGGAGAACAGAATGGCGGCAGGGTCGCGAGTCGCCGCCAGGCGCTCCAGTTCGGCGACGAGGCGGGCTTGCAGAGAATCGGCCAGCGGCTCGCGGCTTTGGCGGTCAATGCGGGCCAGTTGTTGCGGAAAGCGCAGTTCGCCTTCGGCCATGACGCGGAGTTTGGTGATGGTAGGCCGCGAACTGTCGGTGATCACGCCGCCGGCATCCACCCCGGCGGCGGCAAATAGCTGGCGCAGGGTTTCGCCCTCGGCGTCGTCGCCCACCATGCCAATCTGGCAGACGGCGGCCCCCAGGGCGGCCAGGTTCATGGCCGGGTTGGCCCCGCCGCCCGGAACCTGCCGCCGGGCGCGGAAGTCCAGCACCGGAACCGGGGCTTCCCGCGAGAGGCGCTCGGCCCGGCCCACCAGGTAGTCGTCCAGAAAAATGTCGCCCACGACCAGGATCGTCCGGCGTGTCAAAGTGTCTACAACGAGATTTGAGTTCATGGGAAGTTTCACGTTTTCTTCACCGGCATGCTTCGCTTCGGTAGTATACTCACATTGCTGAAAACAAAAAACTCTGACACCAAGCAAAATATTTCCTGAACAGCCATGACAACGCGGGGAGCGTTTTTCTTTGTCTTGTCGTCTTTATCGCCTCATTCTTGTTGTGGGATTATGCGTCGCCTGTAACTCGCGCCCGGTCACACCGTCGGTTATGCCCACGCCTCCACCCACCCTGAACACCAGTTTGTGGGTGGACTTTCCGGTTGCGTCAGCCACTTACCCGCAAGCCGCCAACGTTGTCGTCAACGACGTCACCGGCCAGCCAGTGGCCGGGGCGGTGGTGCAGGGCGTTTATCACACACCAGACGGTGATGTCACCGTTTACTTCCCCAACACCGATGCCGACGGACGCACGCGCGTTCCTCTTGAGTTGCCCACCATCAGCGCCACCCAAACTGTCACCCTCACCGTTTATGCCGTTGAAGGGGGCAAGTGGGGGCAGGGTGTCACATCCTTCGAAGTCAGGCCATAATTAAGGCGATGTACTTTGCCGTCGCCCGCCTGTCGTTCCAACGCCAATTGGCGTATCGCACCGCAAATATCGCCGGGCTTGTCACCAACCTGTTCTTCGGCGCGCTCCGGGCCTACGTGCTTATTGCCCTGTTCGGGGCGCGGAGCCACGTGGCCGGATATTCCATTCAGGCCGCCGTCACCTACACCGGCCTCACCCAGGCCCTGCTGGCCTCCATCGCCATCTTCGGTTGGTGGGAGTTGATTAAGACGATCCGATCCGGCGACGTAGCCTCCGACCTCTCCCGCCCGCTGGACTATTTTTGGTACTGGTGCGCTCAGGACCTCGGACGGGCAACCGGCCACCTCGTGTTTCGCGGCCTGCCACTCATGGCCCTCTACGCCCTGGTTTACCGGATCGCTCTGCCGCCCACCCTCTTTCATGCCCTGGCCTTCGCGGCTTCCGTCCTGCTCGCCCTCCTCATCAGCTTTGCCTACCGCTTCATCGTCAACCTGGCCGCCTTTTGGACTCAAGACGCCGTCGGCATCGGGCGGCTGGCCTACAACTTCAGCATCTTCCTCTCCGGGCTTCTCATGCCTGTCGCCTTCTTTCCATCCTGGGCCGTCAAACTCATCTCCCTCATGCCGTTTCCGTATCAACTCAACGCCCCGGTTGAAATTTATCTTGGCCTGGTCTCCGGCCCGGCCCTGCTCGGCGTGCTTGGAACGCAACTACTTTGGTTCGTCGGCCTCTACGCTGTGGCCCGCATTCTTCTCTCAGCAGGTGTGAGGAAATTAGTGATTCAAGGCGGGTAAGAAAAATCCCAAAACCCCAAGGCCCAAAATCCCAAAGTGGAGCGGCAAACCAGTTTGGGGTTTTGGGCTTTTGGAAGTTGGGATTTCCTTCGACATGTTGCTCTATCTCCGCCTCATCTCTGTCCGCATCCGCTCGCAGATGCAATACCGGCTGTCGTTTGTTCTCGATGCGCTGGGAAGCATGTTGGGC
This sequence comes from Chloroflexota bacterium, assembly GCA_016197225.1. Lineage (NCBI taxonomy): Bacteria > Bacillati > Chloroflexota > Chloroflexota bacterium. The sequence continues at coordinate 35,189 of JACPWC010000064.1, read as the reverse complement.
ACGCTTGTCGAGTTCATTACCCTGGCCGCCGTGTTCACCCGATTCGGAAACATCGGCGGCTGGACGCTGGGCGAAGTGGCCTTCCTCTACGGCCTGGCCGAAATGTCCTTTGCCACCATGGACATGATCTTCAGCGGCTTCGACCCCGACTACTTCTCGCAACAGATCCAGCGCGGCGCTTTCGACCAGATGTTGCTCCGCCCGCTCGGCCTGCCCTTGCAAGTGTTCAGCTCCGAGTTTATCATCCGCCGCCTGGGCCGCATTGCCAACGGCGTCGCCATCTTTGCCCTCAGCCTGTCTTTCGTCCACGTTCACTGGACGGCAGGCAAACTGCTGTACCTGCCGGTTGTCTACCTCAGCGGTGTCGCCTTCTTTGGTGGGCTGTTTGTGGTCGGGGCGGCCATTTGCTTCTGGACAGTGCAATCCATCGAAGCCATCAACATCTTCACCTACGGCGGCGTCACCATGCTGTCCTATCCCATGCACATTTACGCCGAATGGATGCGCCGCCTCTTCACCTTCGTCATCCCGGCGGCGCTCATCATCTATTATCCGGCGCTCTACTTTTTGGACAAACCCGACCCGCTGGGCCTGCCGCCGGTGACGCCGTTTCTGGCCCCCCTGGCCGGGTTCGCCGTGTTGGCCGCCGCCTTCGCCTTCTGGCGTTTCGGCGTGCAAAAGTACACCTCCACTGGAACATAATCGTGCCTCCCATCATCTCCGTCGCCGACCTTCACAAAGACTTCAAAGTATTTCGCCATCATCAGGGCGCGCTTGGCGCAATTCGCAACCTGCTCACCCGCGAACACCGGCTGGTCAAAGCAGTGGACGGCATCACCTTCACCATCCAGCCCGGCGAGTTGGTGGGCTACCTGGGGCCGAACGGCGCCGGCAAATCCACCACCCTCAAAATACTTACCGGCATTCTGGCGCCAAGCTCGGGTGAGGTGCGCGTGAGTGGCCGGGTTCCCTGGCGCGAACGGCGGGCGCACGTGGCCCGCATCGGCGCCGTGTTCGGCCAGCGCAACACGCTGTGGTGGGATTTGCCCGTCGTCGAGTCGCTCGACCTGCTCCGGCACATCTATCGCATTCCCGCCGATCGCTACCGGCAAAATCTGTCCACGTTCTGCGACCTGCTAGGCCTCGACGAATTTCTGCTCACGCCCGTGCGGTCGCTCTCGCTGGGCCAGCTCATGCGGGCCAACCTGGCCGCCGCCCTCCTGCACGACCCGGACATTCTCTTCCTCGATGAGCCGACGATTGGGTTGGACGTGGTGGCCAAAGACCGGATCAGGCAATTCATTCAACGGGTGAACCGCCAGCGCGGCGCGACCGTAATTCTTACCACCCACGATCTCTCGGACGTGGAAAAGCTGTGCGAGCGGGTGATGATCATCGATCACGGCAAGCTGTTGTTCGACGGCCAACTGGAAACCCTGCGCCAGCGTTTCGGCGGCGATCGGGCGTTGGTGGTGGACTTTGCCGAAGATTATGAAGAGGTTCCGGTGGAGGGGTGCGCAAGTGGCCGGGCGCGAAGGGCGGCAGGTCACTTACCATTTCAGCCGGGGTGATATGACGGCGTCCACGTTGATCGGGCGGCTGTCGGCCCGCTATCGCATTCTCGATCTCTCGGTGCGCGAGCCGGAGATCGAAGCCACCGTGCGGCGAATTTACGAGGAGCGTCTGTTGGAGAGGCCGTGATCAAAAACTCCCCGAAAGCATCGGGGAGTTTTTGATGGGTGAGAAATCAGACCTCACGCCGCCGTCGGCGGATGAAGAGCCAAGCGGCCAATGGGGTCAGGGCCGCCAGGATGACCAGCCCGACCGTCGTCAACATTTCCAGCGGGCCGGGGCCAATGCCGGTGACCGGTATTTCATCGGGGACGATTGTCACCGCATCGCTGGCTTCGCCTCTGTAATGTCGATCCGGTCGGTCGGCGTCAACGATGACCACATTACGCACGGTCTCGGGCGGGCGGGCGTTGTTGTTCACCCGAGTCTGAATGGTGATGGTAACAACTTGCAACGGCGCCAACTGGCCCAAATTGCAATTCACGGCGCGAGCGGCAGAGTCAAAGGCGCACGACCCAAACGTGGCGGACACGCTGATGAAGTCCAGTTGAACCGGAATCGGGTCGTTGACCACAACGTTAGTCACCGGAACCGAATTGGGGTTAGTGACCCTGAGAGTGAATGTTACCGCATCGCCGATTCGGGCCACGTCCACGCTGGCTTCCTTCGTAATCACCGGGTCAACCAGAATTGGGCCGGGGGTCGAAGTGGGCGAAGTGCCACAGCCAGCACAACCGCCGCCCGGCGTGGAGGTTGCGCCACCGGTCGGCGTAGAGGTTGGCGCGCCGCCGGGCGGCACGTCCGTGTCGGTGCCGCAGTTGTTGCCAGGAGTCGGGTCGGTGACGCCGCCTGGGGCGGTGACACAGGCCGTGTTGGTCAGGTTGCCGGTCGCCGCCGCAGAGATGTTGGCCACAACGGTGAAGGTGGCCGAACCGCCGTTCAGCAGATCAACGGTGGTGTTGATGTTGCCCACGCCCGCCGCCGCGCCGCAGGCCGAGCCAGCCGAAGCCGCACACGTCCAGGTGGCGCTGGTGATGGCCGCCGGTAAATTATCCACGACGGTTGCCCCGGTGACGTCGCTGGGGCCGTTGTTGACGGCGGTGACAGTGTAAGTGGTGGTTCCGCCCGGCGTATAGGTGGTTGTGCCGTCGTCTTTGGTGAGAGCCAGGTCGGCTGAAATGATGATATTGAGGACAGTGAGTGTTGTATTGCTGGGGTAGAACGTCCACAGGTCGAGGCCCTTCACGTCACCAAATGAACCGGTGCATTGTGCGCCAGTGTTGCCACCCGCCGCCGCTCCGAACGCGCGCTGGCTGGGGTTGGTGGCGCTGTTAAAACCGGTGAAAGGATCGCTCCGGCTAACCGCTGGAGGGTTGTTGCCGCACAACAAGGTATTCACTGCCGTGCCGACAAGCGTGCCGCCAACCGTGAGGTAACCACGATCATCATAGAACGCGCCGCTACACCCGCCAGTGAAGGGCGGGCAAGCGCCGCCCGGCGGATTTAACAAGGTAAAAGCCGGGCCGCCATTGACGCTATTTTCAGCATCCATCAACGGGAAGTGGTATTCGCCAGCGCGGATCTCCGCCCGGACTTGATAGTTGTTGCCAACCGGAAAGGGGTTGTTGTCATTGGCCAGGCCGTTCCAGAGCACGGATTGCGCGCCAGCGGCAATGACGCCGCGCAAAACTCTGTTCAACGGGTTGGTCGGGTCAAAGTCTATGCCATCACGGCTGATCACCAGTTGGTAAACCGAAGCGACATTTGAATTGAAGGTGAACGTGCCGCCGGTGCTGAACAAGCTGTTGTTGCCGCCAGCCGTGCCAGTGAAGGCCAGGTTGCTAATCACCGGCGCTACCGGATTGAGGGTAATGCCCAGAGCAGTGATAGTGGCGGCGGCGGGCGTGTTGAAGAAGAGCGGGTAACTGGGCAGGGCAATCGTCACCCCGCCATCAACGACGTTAAGTTGATTATCATTTCCAAATGCATCTCGGAGCAGAGGCGTTGTCCCGTCGCTGTCGTAATAACCGACCTGGTTGCCATACAGCACAAAACCATTCGGGTCAACGCCGCGCAGGTCAATCTGGTACCGGTAGCCATCGGTCGTCACTGCAAACATGACCGAGTTGACGTTGCGGCCATTGCCGCCGGTGAAGGCCGTCAGGTAGTAAGTGAACAACCGGCCATCAACGTTGACAGCGGAAGCCAGGTTGGCGCGAACGGTGACGTCCCAGGCCGCAACCGCCGTGCTCTGGGTGGCGTCAAAGTTGGCCGCGCCGGCCAGTGTTACGTCACCGGTCACCGTGCCCTGAGCATTGGAGTTGTTGCCTACCGGGCCGTAGAAGACGACACTGTAAATGCCCGTGACCGGAGCAGTGTAGGTGCAAGGCGTGTAACCGCCGGGAACGCCACCAGCCGGGACGGTGTCCGGCCCGGCCAGTTCCTCGGCCCGACTATTGATCTGGCCCTGGTCGGCGATGCCACTCGCTGTCCGTTGCGCCACGCAACTGAAATCGGCGGCGCCAGGGATGGTTTCGTTGCCAACCGGCCCGGTGACCGTGCCGGGGTTGTAAACGAGAACATCGCCATTGGTGACCCCGACCGCTGTTGAACCAAGCAAAATAACTTCATTCTGGTTGGCGAACACCTTGAACAACGTGCGCCGCAACAGCAAACCGCCGCCATAGGCGCTGTTGCGCCATTCAATATTGGTGCGGTTGCCCGAAGGCGGGTCGGGGAACATATCGCGGCTGCCTTCGGCGCGGGCCGGGTGAACGGCAAAAATTAAAGCAAATGCCAATAGCAAGGCTATTGGCAAGACGCGCCGCAAAAAAGAACGAAATAAAAGTGATGTTATTAAAGTGGTCATTGACTGGATTCCCTCCGCCCCTGTGAGTTTGGCATTTCTCTCAATGCCCAATGAAAGAGTAAAAATCCGTGATAAACGGCCTATGTTCAACGCCCCCCAAGCGCATGATACTGCGAAGCGAAGTCCCGCGCAAGGCAGGTAAAACGTCCTGACTGAACAGCAGTTCAATCATGTCCCAGCCGGCCGTTCAACACCCCCACCCTTACATTTCGAAACCGGGCCGGGGAAGCGCCGTGGCCGGTATGGGCTACCTGCTGAGGCTGGCCCTTGCCACAGTTGGGCGTGCCCCACATCACCCAATGCTCTTTATTACAAACAGCATCGCACGCATTCCAGAGCTCCGGCGTGATGCCGGTGTAGGTGCAATTCTTGAGCAATCGTCCCAACTTGCCATTCTTGATCTCGTAGCCGATCTCAGTGCCAAACTGGAAATTCAATCGCTTGTCGTCAATGCTCCACGAGCGATTCGTCTCCATGTAAATCCCGTCATCGGTGTCGGCGAGCAAATCGTCCAGCGACCAGGTTCCCGGCTCCAGACTTACGTTTGTCATGCGAATGAGCGGAACCCGGTTCCAGCCCATCGCCCGCATACAACCGTTGGACGTTAGCCCCAGCCGGGGCGCGGTCTCGCGCGACATGAGGTAACCCACAAACAGGCCGTCCTGCACAATCGGCGTCGAGCCGGCGGCCACCCCTTCGTCATCCCAGCCAAACGTGCCCAGGCCGTGTTGCCTCACCGAATCGGCGGTCAGGTTCACAAATTCTGAACCATAGCGAAAAGTATTGAGCTTGTCGGTGGTAAGAAACGACGTTCCGGCATAAGCCGCCTCAGCGCCAAACACCCGATCCAGCTCTGCCGGGTGGCCGCACGACTCGTGAACCTGAAGCGCCATCTGCGAACCGTCCAGAATGACAGTCGTTTGAATATCCGCCGGGCAGTGATCTGCCGTGAGCAGGGCGGCGGCCTCTGAAGCCACCCGCTCGGCATTGCCCGACAGGTCCATCGCCAAAATGTATTCCCAGCCGGCGCAACCCTGTTGCCCGCCCGAATTGGGGTACGAGCGCCGCTGAACTTCGTCCTCATCCACAGCCGTCGCCGCAATTCCCCCGCCCGCTTCGTAAATTGTCTGTGTCGTCTGCGCGCCTTCGCTGTTGGCAAATTGCTTCTCTTCACGAATAAAGGTCAGGTGGCCCTGCCGCACGGTGGCGTCTTTGACCCGGGCCATGTTGCGGTCGGCTTCGAGGAGCAGGTTGACTTTATCGGAAGCAGGGATCGCAAACGGATCAATTTGGATGGGCGTGGTGTATTCGCCCCGGCTTGTCACTGCCGGGCCAAGATTAACGGTCTGGCCGTCAACCAGCGCCGAGGCCTCTGCGATCTTCACCGCCAGAGCGGCGACGCGATCCACTTCGGCGTTGGAAAGCTCATGCGACGAAGCAAACCCCCACGCGCCGCCCGCCAGAACCCGCACGCCCAGCCCAAGCGACTCGGCGAAACTCAGCGACTCCACTATTCCGTTTTTCACACTCAGCGATTGCTCCGCCGTCTGCACCACCCGGACATCGGCGTACTGCGCGCCTTTGCGCGTTGCCCGATCAAGCGCCCGCAACATCAAGTCGTTCAAGCCTCACTCCTGCCAGTTGATAGTCTCTTAACTTAATCGTTGTAACCCGCCAGATTCCTTCGCCCGGCATATCTCTATAAAAAAGCCCTGCTCAACGCGCAGGGCCTTGTCTGAAGCAAGCTTATCACATATCTGCCGCTTTTTCCTTGGGCGGCATCACCGCCAGAAAGTCGTGGCCGAATCGCTCGGCATAGTTGTTCAACAAAGACTCGACTCGCGCCGCGTCGGGCGACGACACGATCAGCCCGGCATGATATTTCTTGTTCAGCCGCCAGACGATCTCCGGGTCGCTGTAATCGGAAAGGTCGGGCCACTCTTGCCGGGCCAGGCAGTTGATCACGCCGGCGTAGCCGGCATGGGTTTGAGGCAACTGGTACTTCTCGCCGCGCAAGTTGGCAATCTCGATCCGCGCCCACTCGGCCCACAGGTTGACGCCGGTGGCATGTTCAACACACTCGGCGATGTTGGCCCCGCCCACGCGGGCGGCGTTTTCCAGGAAGTACAAGCGCCCGTCGGCGTGAGCGCGAATGTACTCTGAGTGCGTCGCCCCGCGCACCAGGCCTAGAGCCTTCAATACTTGCTTATTGAAGGCCACCAGCGCCTTCGATTCTTCCGAGTCGCGATCCAGCGAGCGGGTGATGAACACCCCACCGCCCGCATAAACCGACAGAGGCGGCTTGCCGTATTTGTGGGCTATCGAAAACAGCACCTCGCCGCCATCCACCAGCCCGTCCACGTGATACACGTCGCCCGGCACGAACTGCTCCAGCACAAAGAATGACTGCTGATCGCCCAGCGAGTCCAGAATCGGCCACAACGCGTCGGGGTTGTTGATCTTCTTGATGCCCATCGAACTGGCTTCGGAGCGCGGCTTGAGGAGCCAGGGCGGCGGCACGCGACCCATGAACTCGCGCAAACGATCATGGTTGAACACGCCCGTAAACTCCGGCACGAGCAGACCGGCGTTGCGGGCTGTCGTTCGCATCGCCAACTTGTCGCGGAAGTTGCGGGCCAGAGTGTCGCCCATGCCCGGCAGGCGAAAATGCTCGCGGAGGTGGGCGGCGGTCTCCACGTCGAAATCGTCGAGGGCGACCATCAAATCAATCTGGCGGCTTCGGGCCAGGAAGCTCACGGCATGAGTGATGTCGGGCCGCTTGCCGAGTTCCGGCATGTGAAAGAACTCGTCAATACTCTCACGCGGCCAGGCTTCATCTTTCATCTTATCAACGGTGACCAAAATGACGTTCAGGCCCGCCTGTTTACACGCCTGCAAAAACGCGCCGCCTTTGAAGTAGCTGGCGAGGCAGAGGATGGTTTGGGGGTGAGAGTCGGCCATGTGAGTTGCTCCCAACAAAATTGGAGATTGGAGAATTAGAGAATTGAGGTTGTCCAATCTCTAATCCTCCAATTCTCTAATATCAAAGCACGCCTTCTTCCGTTTCTGCAATCAACTGATCCACCACCGCCTGCAAACTGCCGGTGCGCTCAAAGGTGGCAAGCTGGCGGTCGGCGCTGGTACCTCCTTCGAGGATGCGGTAAGCATATTCCACTTCCTTGCGGCTACCCAGTTCGTCCACCACGTCATCCACAAACCAGCCCACCAGTTCACGGCACAAGTCTTTAGCCGGCAGTTCTTCCTGCTTGCCGAAATCAATCATCTTGCCGTTCAACCCGTAACGCACTGCCCGCCATTTGTTCTCCTCAACCAGGGCCGAAGGATAAACACGGAAAGTCATGTTGTCGCGCCGCAATTTCCAGATCTTGTAGATGATGGCCTGGTACAGGGCCGCAATGCAAACGGCCTCGTCCACGCGGGTGCAAACGTCACAAATGCGAATCTCCAACGTCGGGTAATTCCAGTTGGGGCGGATGTCCCACCAAATCTTGGAGCCGTCGGGAATACAGCGGGTCTTCATCAGAGTATCCACGATCTCGGAGAAGTCGTTCCACGAGCGGAACTCGCGCGGGATGCCGGTGCGCGGAAAATTGCGAAAGATGATGCTTCGATAAGACATCAAGCCGGTGTTGCGGCCCATCCAGAACGGCGAACTGGTGGAGAGGCACAGCAGGTGCGGCAGAAAATAGCGGGCCACATTCATCGCGTCAATCATAAACTCACGATCTTCAATGCCAATGTGGACGTGCGTGCCGAAGATCAACAGCCGCTGGGCCAGCTCTTGCATGTCCTGCTTCACACCCGCGTAACGCTCGAAGGGCGTGATCTCCTGTTCCTTCCACGACGAGATGGGGTGAGTTCCGGCGGCGGCGATCTTCAATCCCTTGCGGGCCGCCAGTTCCATCACGCCCCGGCGCAGGCGCACCAGTTCGTCGCGGGCCTCGGCTGGCGTGCGACACACTTTGGTGCCAATTTCCACGATGGACTGGTGCAGTTCAGCCTTCACCTGCTCGCGCAGAGTCATCTTGCCTGCCTCGAGCAGTTCGGTGATATACGATTTCAATTCCCGAGTCTCTGGATCGACAATCTGGTATTCCTCTTCAATGCCGATGCTGAACGATGGTTTCTCAGGCATGGGTCACTCCCTCTTATCAACCACAAACGTAGCCACGGTCGAGCCGCCGCCGGCGGTGACGTTGAGCAAGGCCGCCGTCGAGAGGCGGGTCAAACATCCGTCCACGTAACCGCCATACCAAATGTAAGGATTGGTATCAATCATCCGGTCGTAGATTTCGACCTTGCCGTCCACCCAACTGGCGTAAGGAAATTTGGGGAGCGGCACGCGCGTTTGCACGATGGACGGCTCGTCAACCGCGGCTCTGAGGGCGGCATCCCACTCGGTGGAGGCCGCCTCCCACCCCAGAACCACGCCCTTGCCGCCGTACTCGTCGTTGGGCTTGATCACAAAGTCATCCTTGTGATCCACCAAAAACGACAACAAGTCTATGCGCTGGCCCTTGTAAGTGGTGTGGCGCGCTTCGACCAGGCGCGTCCACGGAATGTACTTCGCAATCGCGGCTCGCTCGTCGGCGGTGAAGAGATGAGCGTTGGCCTCGTCGCTCAACACGGCCAGGCTAGCCTTCTTGTGCAGAATCTTGCACCGGAAGGGGTTGACCATGCACACCGCCCGATCACGCACTGCCCGCACCACCGGATGATCCAGCCCGCCCCGCTCCACCAATTCGCTGATTAGCACCCGCTTGTAGATGATATGAATCTGTTCGCCGTCGGCTATCAACCGTCCGTTATCGTAAGTCACATCGCGCGGGTCGGCGATGACGCACTCGTAGCCATGCGACTCGAAGTAATCGTGGAAGAGGACGAACTCGCTGTAGGTCGGCACTTCACGCCAGTCGAGGATGGCGATGCGGGGCTTGTCCTTGCCGCCCCACTGCTTGTACGAGTCGAGCAGGGCGTGAAGCATGAGGTGGCGGGCGACGAGCGGGCGCACTTCGTAGTGCTTGCTGAACTCGCGCATGACCGGCAGACCGTAATAGACTTCGGAGAGCACGTCGTTGTAAGCCACGGCGGCGGGCGTCTCGGCGTTGTACTCGGTGAGCCAGAGGGTGCCCGCTTCATCGAAGAAGGTGTCCATGCGAGCCGTCGGGCTGGGGGCGCGGAAGCCGGGGTCGGCCATCACCAGTTCCTCTTCCCAAGCATTGAGGCGGAACTGAGCGCGAAAGTTGGCATCGGCCATTGCCGCCTCATGCGCTTTCTGAAAGGCGGGCATGATCACACGAATGGCTGTTTTCAGAGCCGAGTATTGGCCGGGATGGATGAAGCGCGGGCGGAGGACGGTGCTGAGAGGCCGCTCGCCAAAAAAGAGTCCGCGCCGCCGGAGTTGCTCAGTCAACTGCTCGTGCGTCTCGCGGGCCGTCTCCGGGTCGAGCAGGGAGTGATAGTGGTCAATCGTCTCGCGCAGGTTCGTCATGCGGGCGCTCCTCTCGCTTTGACGTTTGTCGTTTGACGCTTGAGGGGAATATCAAACGTCATTCGTCAAACGACAAATCATCCATTGAACATGGTTGACCACTTCACCTCAGCCACCTGCGGCTTCGGGTTCTTGGCCAGCCGGATGCTCAGGTCGGCCATTTTCTCCACGCACCAGCGGTGGTATTCAATGCCGGTCGAGTTGATGTCCATGTCGGGCGCGGGGTTCATGAAGTCAATCGCGTAAGGCACACCGTCGCGCACCGCCCACTCAATGGTGTTCATGTCGTAACCCAAAGCGCGGACAATCTTGAGCGAGTCGGCCACCACCCGATCATACAGGTCGGGCGGGATGTCGGGCGGCAGGTAACGGCGGTTGTCGGGGTCGTACTTCATCACTTTGATGTCCTGCTGGCCGAGGCACATGCAACGCAAATACTGGCCCTCATCCCACCTGATAAATTCCTGCAAGACCATCGTTAGCAGGCCGGACTGGTTGTAGGCATTCCAGAGCGCCTCCATCGAGCGGCAAATGTGGACTTGCTTCCAGCCGCCGCCGTGCGCGTCTTTGAGCACCACCGGGAAGCCGCCGAGGTACTCGACATGCTCCTCCCAGGGCGTGGGATACATCAAGTTGCGGAGACTCTCGTCGTGGACGATGCCGGGGACGTACTCTTTGTTGGGGAGGGCGACGGTCTTGGGGCTGGCGACGCCAAGTTTGGTGATGAGCGACGCGCCAAAAAATTTGTCATCCGCCGTCCACATGAAGGGGTTGTTGATGACGTAAGCGCCTTGAAGCATTGCGTTCTTGAGATAAGAGCGATAGTACGGCACCTCGTGCGAGATGCGATCCACCAGCACTGCATACTCGCTCGGCTCGTTCATCCGCGTGCCGCCGAGTTTGGCGAACTCGGCGATCACGCCCTCGTTCCGCCTGTTTACTTCTTCGATAAAAGCTGGCGGCCACGACCACTCACGGCCGACGATGACACCGATTTTGAGCATATGCCCTCCAAACAAAACAAGTTCTAAACAGGCAATGGATATTTCTTGCTTACGTAAATGCGGCTCATATCACCGCCTGCTCGTTTAATCAGCCTGACTGTCTGATGCCATTTCTTCAAAGGTTGTCCGAAAGGCCAACATCGTACAAGTATGTCAAGAAACCTTCCATCTCCACTCAAGACAATACGTTTTACTTCAGGGAAATACCTATCATGGTATCTGGCCATTAACTCTTCGAGCACCATTGTTGCCAGAGATTCTCGAACGTGACGGCTTGCGTGCGATCCATACTTCAACACAAACGGCCAAATTTTCTCAGGGTATTTGTCAAGAAATTGCTGGAATATTCCAAGTGCCTCGTGTCTGACTTTGTTGTTCAAAACTAATCGATCGGCAATCGTAAGCACAAACTTCCGATTTCGTTGAATTCTCAAACTAGCTTCAAGGTAGCGAATACAGAGTTTGCAATCTCGCAAACGGGAACTTTCGGCTAGCTTTTCAAGATAAGCTCTTTCCTCAGTGTTGAAAGCAATATCGAGTATATCTGATGGAGAAATGTCTTTCAAACGATTCATTTTCAACCTTGCTTATAAACTGAAATTAATCCGTACCATATACTCCCATCGCCCGCCGCGTCAGCCCGCTAGGCGGCACATCTTTGCCATTGTGCCGTATAATTGGCGTCAAGGAGTTGCAACTATGACACTCATTACAATTTCGGCTGACGACAAGCTTGTCGAAGCGCTCCGCCTTATCGCCCAAAAGCGTTCAACATCTCTGGATGCTGTGGCGCGTGAGGCCCTAACCCATTACGTTCGCTCGCACCCCATTCCCAAACGACGCTATTCGTTTGTCGGAATCGGGCGAAGCGGCAAACGCGATTTGTCGCAACAGGTCGAGGCGACGCTCGCGCAAGCCGCCAATCGCCGCGAGGGGTGGAGCCTGAAATAATGGCCGCCCTGATTGACACCGGCTTTTTGCTAGCCGTGCTCGATGCGGACGACGATTTGCATGAAGCCTGTGTTGCCGCGCTGGAGGCAGAGCCTGAACCGATATTGCCCGACGTTGTTCTGCCAGAACTTGCCTACATGGTAATGCGCGAACTTGGGACAACTCCACTTGCCGCCTTTCTAAACACGGTTGCCGACGGCGAACTGGTCATCGCTTACATTACTGCTGAAGACCTTGCACGGTCGGCGGACTTGATCGTGCAATATGCCGACAACAAAATTGATTTTGTGGACTGCGCAATCGCCGCTCTCGCCGAGCGCCTGAATATCCAAAACATCCTGACAGTTGATCGCCGTCACTTCGGCGTATTACGCCCCAAACACTGCGACGCCTTTGTTTTGGCTCCCTGACGCCACGCTACCGTCAGAACGTTTCCCCCACATAATACTTTATCATCGCCCGCCAGGTCGGCCAGTCGTGCGGCATGTCGTAGCCCCACAGGTCAAGATTGTGCGGGATGCCTTTGCTGGCCAGGATTCCGGCCAACTGCCGCGAGCCTTCCGGATTTTCGTATGAGCCTTGCCCGGAGAGAATGTGAATGTGCTGTTTCTGGCGCAGAAGCGACAAGTAATGGTCGTCGTTCAGGTTGGGCATGTAGGCCAGTGGGTCGTTGAAGTACACATCGTCATCGTAATAGCCGTCGGTGAAGTTGCGGATGTTGTAGTTGCCGCTCATGGCGATCATGCCGTCGAACAAGTCCGGGCGGCGGAAAAGCTGGTTGGCGCAATGGTAAGCCCCCAAGCTGGCCCCGCAGGTGATGACGCCGATTTTACCCTGACAACTGTTCCAGATGTAAGGCACCACTTCATCCGTCACGTAGTAGTTATATTGAACCTGACGGAGGGCGCGGTCGCGCGGGTGCAGGCCCCGGTTCATCCAGCTTTCGCGGTTGATGCTGTTGATGGAGAAGACTTTGACCTTGCCGCCGTCAATATACTCGCCGATGGAGTCGATAACGTGGAAGCGCTCGTACTCCAGATAATCGGCGGCGGCGGTGGGGAACAGGAGCAAGGGGAAACCGTAGTGGCCGTAGGTGACGATTTCCATGTGCTGGCTGAGGCTGGGGCTGTGCCAGCCGTCAATAAAACGTTGCATGGTTGCTCCTTGTTGGCCGGTAAGCTGTGCCAGTGGTGGTGTTCGCGATGCACTTGGCGTATTGCGTATCGCGTAAAAATCTTACAGAATACGGAATACGATCAGTCAATTGTTATCAGCGAGTTAAACCCCCCAAACCCATCTTCGACACGCGCCGGGTTTTCGGGGTCGTTCACCCAGCGCACGCGGTCAATTATGAATTTATAAGGATGTGTGCCACGCGGAATCGTGGTCAGGGTGATTTGCCATAAACCGGGCCGGGTCTGGCGCATCTCGCCGTCTTTTGTTTGCCAGCCGTTGAAGCTCCCCACCAGCGCCACTTCCCGCGCACCCGGATCATAATAGTAAAACGTGATTGTGTGGGAGGCAATGTGGGGCGAGATCGGTGCCCCGCGCAGAACCCCGCCGCCGGCGCGCAAGGCGGCGGCCACGGCCCGCCCGGCGTTGATCGCGCCCGCGCCCTGTCTCTCCGCCGGGGCATCGTTCAACGGATCCGCCGTCGCCATCAAAATCTCTTTGACCTGGGCCGGCGTGAGCGACGAGTTGGCTTCGAGCATCTGGGCCACGACCCCGCTGACGATGGGCGTTGCCATTGAGGTGCCGTCCACGTGCTGGTAGTGCGGGTGAATGAACTTTTGCTCGTTGAGGTGCTCCTGGATGGCGCGATGAATTTCGGGGAGGGGCAAACTTAGTGTTCTTTTGCTGAAGCGAGTCTGCGCGTAGTTCGACTCCAACAGTCTGCTCAACTCGGCGTCGCTGGCGTGCGCCAGCCGCCAGAAGTAGAGCGCGTCGTGGTGGGCGCGCGTGCCGGGCAACATGGGCGCGGCCAGCCACAGCGCGGGCGCGACGATCTCCGGCTTGCGCAGGCCATTGATGCCCCGGCCATAACTCGACCAGTACAGGCGATGATAGCGCAGGTCGAGATGATTCTGATCGTCGAGGCCGCCGACGGTGATGGCCGATGGGGCGCTGGCCGGTGGGATGACGATGCGGCGGCCACTGTTTCCGGCGGCGACCACTACGACCATGCCGCGTGAAACCGCCTCTTCCACAAGTTCGTCCAACTCGGTGAATTTGCCCGTCGTCGGAGTGTCGCCGCCGAGCGAGATGTTGACGACGCGAATGTGGAAGGGCTGCTGATTCGCCAGCACCCAACTCAGGGCGCGGGCAATGTCGCGATCTCGAATACCGCGCCCGCGCGGGTTGCCGGTCTTGACCAGCACCAACTGCGCCCCCTCGGCGGGGCCGCGATAGAGGCGGTTGGACATGAAGCCGTTGCCGAAGCCGATGCACGAAGTCATCAGACCGTGCCAGCTTGTGGCGTGTTGCTTTTTGAAGTTTGGCTTCTCAATCGGCGCCTGGCCGGTGGCATCCACGTAACACAGGATGCGGTTCCTGGGCCGGATGAGATCGGGATGCGGGTAGAAGCCGGAGTCGAGGAAGGCGACGGTGACACCGCGCCCGGTGAAGTTCGGGTTGGCGTGGACGCGGACGGGCGTGGGCAGGAGCCGCTTTTCGTCGCGCACGTAAACCGGAAACGGCGTGAGCAGTTCCTGCTGGAGCGATGCCGGGCTGCGCGCCTCGCGCGCTTTCTCGACAGCACCGTAAACGCAATCGGGGCAAACGCCGTCGTCGTGCTTCCAGCCCGCATTGTTCTCGCGCAGAATGCGGGCGATGTGGTCTTCGAGTTTGGGTTGGATTTCTATGAGGGCCGGGTCGAGAGGGCGGCGGCAGAGGGGACAAGATTTAATAGGCATTAGCTTTTTCAGCGACTCGCCTGATCCGGGTGGAACAGGAAGACTGCGTTGCCCTCACGCCAGACGCGAAGCGGGCAATCCGCCACGAGCAGTTCGGTCGGTAATTATAGTATGATGTTTACATGCCTGACACCCTCGACAAACCTGGCAAAAAAGATAAGCCCCCAGCCGCCGCCCGCTTTGATTTTCGATCTCGTCAAACGCGGGCGGCTTTCGTTCTTCTGGCCTGGGTTGTTTACGGGGCTGCGTTCAGCCTGCTCTTCCGCATTGCGGGGCCTGAGATCGCGGCGCTCTCCATATTGCCGGTAGCGGCGGCCGGGTGGTTCTTCGGCGCGTGGGCCGGCCTGCTCACCGGCTTGCTGGCTTTTCCATTAAACATTCTGTTGATCACATTGGCCGGAGATTCAGGCTGGGAGATTATGACTCGAGGGGCGGCCGGCTCGCTTGCCCTGGTGCTGGTCGGCCTTGTGATCGGGCGGTTGCGCGACCTGGGCGAGCGGGCAAAGTGGGAACTTGCCCAGCGTATGCGGGCGGAAGCGGC
Organism: Chloroflexota bacterium; assembly: GCA_016197225.1. Classification (NCBI taxonomy): domain Bacteria; kingdom Bacillati; phylum Chloroflexota; species Chloroflexota bacterium. The sequence continues at coordinate 19,828 of JACPWC010000064.1, read as the reverse complement.
ATTGCAACAGAGCGGCACGCTCATCACTGCCCTGAGCCGGGTAGCCACGCGCTTGCAGATCAGCCTTGACCCCGACCAGGTCATGGAAACCATGGGGACGGAACTCAAGCAACTGGGCGTAACCTGCCTCGTCACGCTGTTGGACTCAGACGACCAGACGCTGGTGATTCGTTATGGTTCCATTGAGTCAACTGCGCTGACCCTCGCCGAAAAACTGACCGGGCACAAGTTGCGCGGCTTCCGTATGCCCCCCCAAAGCTGGCTCTACTACGCCGAAGTTGTCGAGCAAAGGCGCGCCCTCTTTTTGCCCGATGTGTTGTTGCCTTCTACTACCCTGTTGCCCGAATTCCCGCGGCCGGTTGTCGAGAATATTCTTCACATGGTCGGCCTGTCCTCTCGCGCCCATTCAATCGTCGTTCCTTTAGTCGTCGAAGAGCGGACGTTGGGGGTGTTGATGATGTGGGGTGAGGATCTACAGGAAGGCGACATCCCGGCAGTGTCGGTCTTTGCCGGGCAAATGGCTGGCGCGCTGTACACCGCCCGCCTTTATCGCGCGGCGCAAAACCGCATCCACCGCCTGAATGCCCTCAACACCATCGCTTCGGCGCTCAACAACACCATGAGCCTGGACGAGGCTCTGCGCGTGGCGCTGGCCGAGACGCTCGCGACGCTGGACTTGCCCGCAGGTTGGATCAGCCTGCACCAGGGCGGCAAGTTCCGGCTCGCCGCTCACCAGAACCTGCCGCCCGCGTTGGCCGACGACGACTGCGCCGTGATGCGCCGACAGCCCTGTAATTGCCAGCGCAAAATATTGGCCGGTGAACTGCCGGAAGCGGTCAATATCCTGAATTGCCAGAGACTCCTCGAATGGGCAACGGGCGATACCGGCGGGTTGACCCTTCATGCCAGCATTCCTATTCGCATGGGGCGCGACGTGTTTGGCATGCTTAACCTGGCCACTCCGCCCGGCGGCCCGCACTTCGACGAGGACGATTTGGCCGCCCTCTCGGCAATCGGCCATCAACTGGCCGTCGCCCTCGCCCGCGCCCGCTTTCACGCCGAAACAGTCGAGAACCTGGCCCGCGAGCAGCGCCTCAACGAGATGGCGCAGACCTTGAGCAGCACCCTTGACCTGCCAATAATTTTGCAGAATGTGGCGCGGCTGGCCGCCGAACTGGCCGGGGCAGATGCGGGCGCAATTGCCCTCGTTGCGCCCGACGGCCAGACCATTAGTTATCCCTATCTCTTCAAGCTCCCCAAATCATTGAGCCTGCGGCCCTCACCAAAAGGTAAAGGCGTGGCCTGGGGCATTGTCGAGAGCGGCGAGCCGCTGTTGCTGCCCGACTACGGCGCGCATCCGAATGCACTGCCGGAGTGGATAGACTCTGGCGTGCGCGGGTTTATCGGTGTCCCCATCGCCGCCGGCGAGGGGCGCCTGGGCGCAATAGGCTTGTTCATCCTAAACCCTGAAAAGCGTTTCACTCAGCGCGACCTAGCGCTGGCCGAGTCAGTCGGGCGGCAGGCCGGGGTGGCGATTCAGAATGCGCGGCTGTTTGAGGAAACACAGCGGCAGGCGCAGGAAGCCGAAACCCTGCGGCAGGCCGGGGCGGTGGTGGCCGCCACCCTGCGAGCGGAAGAGGCCATCGAGCGCATCTTGCAAGAGTTGGCGCATGTGGTGCCATACGACAGCGGCTCGGTGCAATTGCTGAAAGAAGATTATCTGGAAATCGTCGGCGGGCGCGGCTGGCCCGACCCGAAAGCCGTCATCGGCCTGCGCTTTCCAGTGCCCGGCAACAACCCCAACACGACTGTGATTCAACAGCGGGCGCCCCACATCGTGGCGAACGCGCCCGCCGCCCATGCGCCTTTTCAGCAAGAACCCCACAGCCACATTCAGTCGTGGCTCGGCGTGCCGCTGATTATCGGCGACCGGGTGATTGGCATGTTGGCGGTGGACAGTGTTCAGCCGAACTATTTTACGCCGCACCACGCCCGGCTGGTGGCCGCCTTTGCCGACCAGGTGGCTGTGGCCATCGAAAACGCCCGGCTGTTTGAGGCCTTGCAACACAGCGAAGCCTATTTCCGCGCCATCATCGAAAACGCCTGGGACGGCGTGTTGATTATGAACAGCCAGGGGGTCCTCCGCTACGCCAGCCCGTCCGCCGAACGCATCATCGGCTACCAGCAAGAAGAGTTGGTTGGACGGGATGCCTTCGGGTTTTTGCACCCGGACGACGTGCCGGCGGCGGCCCAGACCTTTGAAGCCATCCGCGACCTGGGCCAGGTCTCCACCGTGGAAGCCCGGTTCCGGCACCACGACGGGTCGTGGCGCATCCTCGAAGGCACGGGCCGCAACCTCCTGAGCGATCCCCGCCTCAGTGGCATCGTCGTGAATTACCACGACATCACCGAACGCAAGCAGGCCGAACAATCCCTGCGCCGCCGGGCCGCCGAGCTTGAAAGCCTGTCCCAGGTCTCCTCGGCGATGCGCGCCGCCCGCAACATTGAGGAGATGATCCCCTTGCTGATCCAGAAAGCGGCCGAGGTCGTCGGCGGCGACGCCAGTTCGATCTTTCTGCGGGAGCCTGAAACCGGTGAGTGGGTGTCTCGCGGCTGGCTCTCGGCCGGCAACGGGTGGCAATTCACAAACGACGCCTTGTCTGCTCCCCGCCTGCGCTACCGTCTGGGGGAAGGCATCACCGGCTACGTGGCCGCCAGCGGCGAGATTTACATCACCAACGACCTGCCGCACGACCCGGTGGCCGTTATTCTTCCCGCCGAGGCCGAACGGCTAAGCGCCTTAAGCAGTGGCATCAGCCTGCCGTTGCTCGCTCAAGAACACATTATCGGCGTGATCCATATCTGGATGCGCGAGCAACGCGACTTCACCGAAAGGGAAGTCCGTCTGCTCATCGCCATCGCCGAGATGGCCGGCAACGCCATCCACCGCGCAACCCTGTACGAGCAGACCGAGCAACGCCTGCAACGCCTGACTGCCCTGCACGCCATTGACCTGGCCATCAGTGCCAGCCTCGACCTGCACCTCACCCTCAACGTTCTACTCAATCAGATTACGGCCCAGGTGGGTATGAAGGCCGCCGCAGTGTTATTGTTCAATCCGTACACGCAGACCCTCGAATACGCCGCCCGGCACGGCTTCCGTACCGGCGTTCTCCGCCCTCCCGTCTGGCGTTTGGGCGAAGGCTACGTGGGCCGCGCCGCGCTCGAACGGTGCATTCTCTCCATCCCTGATGTCTCAGCGGCCCCGGCAGACCTGGAGCAATCTGAAATCCAAATGCTGGCGAGCGAGGGCTTCCTCGCTTATTACGCTGTGCCGCTGGTGACCAAAGGGCAGGTGAAAGGCGTGCTGGAAATTTTCCACCACTCCCCGCTCGCTTCCGATGCCGAGTGGTTGGACTTCCTGGAAACACTCGCCGGTCAGGCCGCCATTGCCATAGATAACATTGTCTTGTTCAACGACCTCCAGCGCTCCAATGTGGAGTTGGCCCAGGCCTACGACTCCACCCTGGAAGGCTGGGCGCGCGCGCTGGAACTGCGCGACAAGGAAACCGAAGGCCACACCCGGCGCGTCACCGAACTCACCCTGCGCCTGGCCCTGGCCATGGGTTTGCCCGATGCCGAACTGGTTCATGTCCGCCGCGGCGCGCTCCTGCACGATATTGGCAAGATGGGCATCCCCGACAGCATTCTGCTCAAACCCGGCCCGCTCACTGGTGTGGAGTGGGGGATCATGCGTCGGCATCCAACCTATGCCTACGAAATGCTCTCCCCCATCGCCTACTTGCGCCCGGCGCTTGACATCCCCTATTGCCATCACGAGAAATGGGACGGCGCCGGCTACCCGCGCGGGCTGAAGGGCGAACAAATTCCGCTGGCGGCGCGCATCTTCGCAGTGGTGGATGTGTGGGACGCCTTATGCTCCGACCGGCCTTACCGCAAAGCCTGGCCGCTGGAGCAAGTGCGCGAACACATTCGCTCTCTGACCGGCGCGCACTTCGACCCGCAGGTGGCGCAAGTGTTCCTGGGAATCATAGCGGCGGATCACCCGGAACTGGCCGCTGACCGCTAGAGCACTTTCTTTGCAGAACAAAATCGCCGGATTAGAGATGCTGACACAGTCGAGGAGCGATGGCAGAGGGGGCAGTGAGAGGCTGAGGGCACAAAGGCGGCCCTTATTCCCCCACCGCGTAAAGACGCGCCGCGTTGCCGTGCAAAATTTGATGAGCGGCAGTCAGAGCTTCGTCGCGAGTGAACGCGCCCAACTCGATCAATTCATCCAGCACTTTACCCAGTCCCCACCGCCCCCAGCGCGCCGCAAGCCAATAGATGTCAGGGATGCTATAGGCGTCGGTTGAAAATAGAATTTTGCTGGTGGCAGTCAGAGCCAGCGTTTGCCGCCAGAGCGCCGGGATGTCTATCGTGACGAACGGGACGGCCAGGCCCACGTCCATCCATACATTTGAGTAGAGTGAGGCCAGATAGCCTAATTCACGAGCGTAAGGATAACTGGCATGTAATAATACAAACGGCACTCGCTTGTGCCTGCCGCTCTCAAACAACGGGCGCATGTGCAGAGGGTTGGCGAACAGCATATCCAGATCATTATCGCCCAGGCCGGTGTGAAACTGCACCGACATCTCCTGCTTCTCGGCAATGTCCAGCGCCCGCAGGACGAGATAATCGTTGAGCGGTTTATCGGCCAGCCGGACTTTGCCTTCGCGCCGGGCGCGTTCCTTCGCGCCCGTGAACGCCTCCACTACCTGGCTCTTGCTTGTCTCGCGGATCGCCAGCCCGGTGCGATAGGCGATGATGCTCTTCAGCCCCACGTGGCCCGCCGCGCGCGCGCCCTCCACCGTCGTCACATAGGCATCCATAAATTGATCGAACGTCTCCTGTTGCAGAATCAAGTCCTGGGCCATCGTCTCCAGGCGCAGGATGGGTTCGATGCGGCACGCCGGGAGGCAGGCTTTCATGTCGCTAATTGTCATGCGATCTGTGCCCGCTAGACCATAGTCAATCAACAAAGTTGAGATGTTGGCGTCGCGCAACATATGTCCGGCCAACTCGGCGAGCGGCATGGCCGCCCGCGCCGCCGTGACGGCCTCGGTCGTCGGGGCGCAACCCAGAAAGTTCGCCAGTTCTTTGATCGCCCAGAGGAAGAAGACGGTGTTGGGCGTATGCTCGGCGACAGTGGCGTTATCCCCGCCTTCGCTGAAGAAGCCCTGAAACTCCAACGCCGTATACGGCGTTTCACGGCGCAGGAAGGCGTGACAGTGGTGGTCGAGAATAGGAATAGAGGCGAGATCGAGGGACATGAATCAGAACTTCCAGAAATGATGCTTGACTTCAAAGGCTACGTCTTCTTTGCTGAACGACTCCCATTCGAGACGTTTGACCGCCAGGAATGAACGGGACAACAATGGGCCGAGGGCGTCTATCAACACCTGATCCTTTTCGAGGTTGTCGAGCGCCTCGTTGAGGCTGGTGGGGAAGCGTTTGATACCGCGTGCGGCGCGTTCATCGTCGGTGAAGTTGCCGGGGTCAATCAATACCGGCTCGCCCGGCATCAGTTTGCGTTTCACGCCATCCAACCCGGCGGCCAGCACCCCGCCCAAAGACAAATAGGGATTGGATGAAGAGTCAGACGATTTCAGTTCGGCGTTGGCAGACCCGGAAGGATCGGACTTGTATTTGGATGGCACGCGGACGGCGGCCTCGCGGTTGTCCGGCCCCCAGACGGTGAAGGCCGAACTCCAGAAATGCGGTTGCAAGCGGCGGTATGAATTGAAAGACGGGCAAGTGAGGGCGAGCAGAGCCGGTAAATGCGCCAGCACCCCGGCGATAAAGTAGTAGCCAAGCTGACTGATTCCATAGTTGTCGTTCGGGTCGTACATCAGGTTGCGCTTGCCAGCTTTGTCCCACAAGCTGAAGTGAATGTGCGCGCCATTGCCGGCTTGATCGGGGAAAGGTTTGGGTGCCAGCGACGCATACAGGCCATGATTGTAGGCGACATTGCGCACCGTCTCACGATAGAACACCTGCCGGTCGGCGGCGGCCAGGGCCGCCGCGTGGCGGATGGGCAGTTCCTGCTGGCCGTGACCGAGTTCAGGATAATACTGATCCACTTGCATCCCTTGCGCTTCAAAGGCGGCGATGATGTCGTCCATCACTTTCGCCGACATCGTCATTCCGGTCGTGGAAAAACACAAAGTCTCGTCGAAAGGGGCAAAAGCGCCGTCGGAATTTCGGGTTGCCAGAGTGAACTCGATCTCAAAAGCGGCCTGCACACTGAAGCCTTCGGCGGCGCAATCAGCGATCTGTCGTTTGAGGAACGAGCGCGGGCAGGCCGCCCACGGCGTCCCGTCGTGGTTGAGCATGTCCACTGTCATGGCCGCCACATGCGGCGCGTAGGGCAGGATACGGAACGTATCGGGATCAGGAACGAGGCGGATTTCGCCGACCGGCCCCAGGCCCTCCACGGCGGCCAATTGATCGAGCATGTTCATCGCCTGCATCGCCATCGTCAAACCGATCCCGTCGCCGATCCGGTTTCGCAGGAACTCAATGTGCGTCGCCTTGCCCCGGGTAACGCCGCCGTTGTCGGTGTACAAAAAACGCACCAGACGCACCCCAGCCTTGCGGGCGGCCTCGGTCACGCGGTCAGCAGGTGTAGTATTGCGAGCGGTTCGTTTAGCAGGCATCATGGCTCCCGAAAGGTTGCTTCTTATAGAAACTCAAAGTATTCGCTCCGCTCCCATTCATGCACGGTGTTGTTGAAGTCGGGCGAGTCGTAGTCGGGGATGGCGGCTTTGGCTTTGGCGATCTCGTGGCGCTTGACGGCGACGAAGAGTTTGACGAACTCCTCGCCGAGCGCGGCGCGCAAAGGAGAGTCGGCTTCAAGAGCATCAAGCGACTTTTCGAGTCGCGTCGGCAAATCGGTCACGCCGGTGAGGCCGTAAGCAATGCCCGAGGTCTCGGCTGGCGGTTCGGTCTTGTTCTGCAAACCATCCAGCCCGGCGGCCAACACCCCGGCCATGACCAGGTATGGATTCGAAGCGCCGCCTGGCAAACGGTTTTCGATGTGGGCGCTCTCGCCCCCGAGGTTTTTCATGCGAAAGCCGACTGAACGATTCTCGTTACCCCAGGTCGCGTTGGTGGGCGCGAACGACCACAGCTTGTAGCGCTTGTAGCAGTTCACGGTGGGCGCGGCGAGGGCCGTCAACGCCGTCGCGTGAGCGATCTGCCCCCCCAGCCACCAGCGGGCAACATCGGTGAGTTTGCCATCCTTGCGGCTGTTGAAGGAGTTGCGACCCGTCTTCGCCTCGAGCAGGCTGTGATGATAATGACAGCCGTTGGCCGATTGATCGCCATAAGGTTTGGTCATGAACGAGGCCATATATCCGTTGCGCTGGGCGATTTCTTTGACGCCGTTCTTGAAGGTGAAGGCCTGGTCGGCCGCGGCGATACCACTCGCGGGCGCAAAGTTGATCTCCATCTGCCCCGGCCCGTATTCGGCGTTGGAGGTGATGATGTCCACGCCAATGGCGCTCATGCCGCGCAGGATTTGATAGACGAGCGACTCGTCGAAGTTGTTGCGGAGGGTGGCGAAAATTTGGATACCGGGGAACGGCGGCTGGCGCGTCTCGCGGTTGACGAGGTAGAACTCGTACTCGAAACCCGAAAACAACCGATACCCCCACCCCTCCAGTTCACCCAGAAGTTTACGAGCTACGGCGCGAGGCGCGGCCATCGCCGGGCGGCCATCCTGAAAGTGCGGCTCGCACAATATGCGCGCCGTCTTATCAGCCCAGGGCAAAACGGTATAAGTGCTGAGATCGGGGAAGATGCGCGAGTCGGGGAAGCCCAGGTCTTCGAGATAGCCGGTGCCCAGGGCGACGCCAGCCTGAGCGTCGAAGCCCAGTTGGCCGAGCAAAAAGTTCAAGCCGCCTTCGGCGAAACGGCGCACGTGGCGGGCCGGGATCGTCTTCGAGCGGCTGATGCCATGTGTATCGGTTTGCTCGAAGCGGACGAATTCAATGCCGTCGGCGCTGAGGCGTTTTTCGAGCGCGGTCAATGGATCAGTCTTGCGAGTCTGGCGAGCAGGCATATGATCTCCTAAAATCCCAAACCCCAATTCCCAAATTCCAACACGCAAGTTGAGATTTGGTCATTGGGATTTGGGGCTTGCGCGAAGCGCGATTATGGCGCTGGCACTTTCTCCGGCACGACTTCCGCGCCGAGGGTAAACTTGCCGCCCTCAATCTTGATCAGCGTCACGCCCTTCTGCGGCACGTGGGAGTCGGCGAAGGTGATGGCGCCGGTGATGCCGGGATAGTTCTTCGTCTCGGCGATGGCTTTGGTGATGGCCGCCGCGTCGGTGGAACCGGCGCGTTTGATGGCGTCGGCCATCAGATACATCGTATCGTAGCCGAGCGCGGCAAAGGCGTTCTCCGGATCGTGGCCGTATTCTTTGTTATAGGCGGCGATGAACTTCTTGATGCCGTCAGTGCCGCCGCTGGAGTCCATCAGGGCGTGGGTGGAGAACCACACCCCGTTGGCGGCGTCGCCGGCCACGCTAAGGATGTCGGGCGTGTCATAGCCGTCGCCGCCGACGATGGGGCCGGTCAACCCGGCGTCGCGGAATTGTTTGACGACCGGGCCGACGTTGTAAGGCATGGCGGAGATGTAATAGAAGTCAGGTTGCTGAGGCAGGGCCTTCACTTTAGCGATCTGCGCCGAGAAATCGGTGGCGGCGTCTTCATAAGAGTCTTCGAGGACAATCGTGCCGCCCATCCCGGTGAAGCTGGCCTTGAAGTAACCGCCAAGCAGGGTGGTGTACTCCACGCCTTTGTCCCAGAGCAGGTAAGCGTTCTTACCGAAGTTCTTGAACGAATACTCTGCGCCCGCCGCCGCCTGGACGTTATCGCCGAAGCAGGCCAGGAACATCTTATCGCCCACTTGAGAGGGTATCTTGGGCGACGTAGCCCCAGCGGTGATGAACGGCAACCCGGCGGCCTGGATGGTCGGCCCGGCGGCCAACACCGAGTCGGTGTCGGTGAAGCCGATCACGGCGACCACTTTGTCCTGCTCGACAAACTGTTTGGCGACTTGAGCCGTCACGTCCATCTTGTATTGGCTGTCGTGGACGATGAGATTGATCTGGCGGCCCAGCACGCCGCCCGCGGCGTTGATCTCTTTGGCGGCCAGTTGTGCGCCGTTAGCCGCCGGCAAGTCGAGTGAAGACTCGGCCCCGGTGAGGGCGAAGCCGCCGCCGATGTTGATGGGGCCGGATGCGCCCCCGCCCCCGCCGCCGCAGGCGGCCAGCACCAGACTGGCGACGATGGCGAATGTCACAAATGACAGAATTCTCTTTTTCATGATGGTATCTCCTCCAAGTTCAATATTGGACTCTACCGGAATTGATAGTTGACCATTTTCTTTGCCACGAATTACGCGAATTCACACGAATCATTTTTAGGCTATTCGCGATCATTGGCGAAATTCGCGGCTAAAATTTATTTCCGATAGCTCAATTGAATACCGGCACAGTGACGACGCGCGACAGGTACGAGGCGATAGGCTACCTCCTTTCAAACCACCGGTCGAGGGCGATCTCGCGTTGGCCTAGCAGACCTTCACGCCGGAAGATGATGATGAAGATGAAGATCGTTGCCAGAATGATCTGGCTGATGCCATAGAGCAAAGTTGCATCTTCGATGCGGCGCAGAAGCTCGGCCAGCCCAACTACCAAAACCACGCCGATCACCGACCCGCTCACCGAGCCCATGCCGCCGACCACGAGCATAGTGATCACCCGGAACGTCAGGTCGAAGTAGAAGACGGTCGGCGAGAAGGAAGTGATGAAGTGAGCATACAACGATCCGGCGACGGCAGTGAAGAAGGCGCTGATGACGAAGGCTAACAGTCGTGGCGGCATCACCGCAATGCCGATGGACTGCGCCGCCCAGCGATCTTCCCGCTGGGCCAGCATCGCCCGCCCGAACGACGATCGTTTGATCCGCCACACGATATATAACACCAGCAGCGCCCAGGCCCAGACCCACCACAGGTTCGTGTACGGGGTGACGTTGGAGAAGGTGCGCGAGCCGCGGGTGAAGTTGTCGGCGTTGAAGAGGACGACGCGGACGATGACCAGGAAGCCGAGCGTGGCCACGGCCACGAAATGCCCGGAGAGCCGCATCAACACCAAACCGACCAACAGGGCAATGAGGGACACGAAGACGGCGGCGATGAGGGTGGCGGCTAGAAAGCCGGACGGGAAGGGGCCGAGATAAAAGTCGAAATGCAGGCCGGCCAGCCACCCCGGCAGGTTCGGCAGATAGTCGTGCTTTTCGCGCAGAGGCAACGTCAAGACGGCTGAGGCATATGCGCCCAGGGCCATAAAACCGATATGCCCCAGCGAGAACACGCCGGTGAACCCGTTGGAGAGATTCAGACTCAGGACCAGGATCAAAAAGATGCCGAGGTTGACGAACAGGCCCTGCCAGAAAGCCAGCCCCGAGGCTTGCAGGATCGTCAGCACGACCGACAACATAAAGATTGCCGCCAGCGGGCCACCGGCCCGACGCCACGACGCTGCCATCTCTAACTTCCAACCTCCAGCTTCCATCCTCCAACCTCCAACATCTATTGCATCTCCTCCCGCTCACGGCGGCCCACAATGCCGCCGGGCCGGAAGAGCAACATAAGGATGAGGGCGACGAAGACGAAGGCATCACGATAACTGGTCAGCGACCCCGGCAACCAGGTTTTGAGGAAGGTTTGCACGGCGGGCGAGACCAGGCCCGGCGGCAGGATGTCGCCGATGCCGGGAATGGCGGTGAGGAACACTTCCAGCGCCCCCAACGCATAGCCGCCGACGACGGCTCCGGCAATCGTGCCAAAGCCGCCGATGACGGCGGCGATGAAGGCTTTGAGCACCGGGGTGAATCCCATGTAGGGCGTCAACTGCCCGGCCTGCACCGCATACAATAACGCCGCCACCGCCGCCAACCCCGATCCGATGGCGAAGGCGGTGGCGATCACCCGGTTGATGTCAATCCCCATCAGTTGCGCCGCGTGCAGGTCTTCGGCGGCGGCGCGCATCGAAAGGCCGAGGTTGGAACGGGTGACGAAGAGCGACAGCAGCACCAACAGGATGATACCGGCGATCAGGCTGACGACGTTCACCCGCGGCACGGTGATCGGGCCGAAAGCGAACACGCCGCTCAGGAGTCCGATCACCGGAAAAGCGAGCGGGCTGGGCTTTTGCAATAAGCGGGTGATCAACAACGTGCCATTCTGCAAAATTTGTCCGACGGCGAATGAGGTGAGCAGGGCGGCCACATCGGGCGCGCCGCGGATGGGCCGATAGGCCACGCGCTCCATGATCAAGCCGACGAGGATCGTGCCGACGATCATGATCCCGATCGCCAGCGGCAGAGGTAACTTGGCCAGCAGGGCGAAGGCGGCGAAGTAAGCGGCGATCATCATCAAATCGCCGTGAGCGAAATTGATCAGCCGCAGAATGCCGAACACCATCGCCAGCCCCACCGCCATCAATGCGTACAGACTGCCGATGCTCAGGGCGTTGACAAGTTGCTGGAGGGCGTAATAGACCAGAGTCATAAAATACCAAATCTCAAATTCAAAATCCCAAATGTTGACTGTCAGGTTCCGAGATAGGTGTGCTCCACTTGCGGGTTGTGCTTCAGTTCCACCGCCGGGCCGTCGAGGGTAATGCGCCCCGTTTCCATGACGTAAGCCCGGTCGGCCACGTCGAGGGCCAGCCGCGCGTTCTGTTCCACCAGCAGGATCGTCGTCTTCTCGTCTTTCAATTGCCGGATGGTGTTGAAGATCGTCTCCACCAACAGCGGCGCCAGGCCGAGCGACGGCTCGTCGAGCAACAACAACTTGGGCCGGCTCATGAGCGCCCGGCTGATGGCCAGCATTTGTTGTTCGCCGCCGGAGAGCGTGGCCCCGGACTGTTGGCGGCGTTGTTTGAGAATCGGAAAGAGACCATAGACGCGCTCGAGGTCGGCCTTCACACCATCGCCGTCGCGCCGCTGCACCGCCCCCAGCCGCAGATTCTCTTCCACCGTCAACTGACCAAAGATGTGGCGGCCTTCGGGGCAATGCGACACCCCCAACCCGACAATATGATGCGGCGAAGTTCCATCAATGCGCTGGCCGTCGTAGAGAATGGCCCCGGTCTTTGGCCGCAACAAGCCGGAGATCGTCTTCAGGGTTGTGGACTTGCCCGCCCCGTTCGAGCCGATCAGCGTCACCAGTTCGCCATCGGCAATCGTCAACGAGACGCCTTTGAGGGCGCGGATACCGCCGTAATAGACTTCGACCTCGCGCAGTTCAAGCATCGCGCCCCGTGTGGTCTCCACCCAGGTAAGCGGCGATCACTTGCGGGTCGGATCGCACCTCTTCGGGTTTGCCCTGGGCGATGATCTTGCCATAGTTCAGCACCACGATGCGCTCGCACAAATTCATCACCAGGCGCATGTCGTGTTCGACCAGGAGGATAGTCAACTTGAAACGGGCGCGCAAGTCGAGGATCAATTGATGCAGGGCGTCGCTCTCGGCCGGGTTCATGCCCGCCGCCGGTTCATCCAGCAACAGGATGGCCGGGCGGGTGGCCAGGGCACGGGCGATCTCGACCCGGCGCTGATAACCATAGGGCAGGCTGGCTGCTGACTGATCGGCGTAGGGCGCGAGATCGAGCAGATCGAGCAAGTCGCGGGTGCGGGCCTTCGTCTCTCCTTCCTGGCGATGAAAGCCGGGGGCGCTGAGCAACGTCTCCCACAGGGAGGCCGCCGCCCGGAGTTGGGCCGCCGCCTGCACATTCTCTAACACCGAGAGCGAACCGAAGAGGCGAATATTCTGAAACGTGCGGGCGATGCCCAGCCGGGCGATGCGGGCCGGGGGCAGGCCGGTAATGTCTTGATTCTGAAAGTGGATGCGGCCAGCGGTTGGGATCAGAAATCCGGTGAGCAGGTTGAAGCAGGTGGTCTTGCCCGCGCCGTTTGGCCCGATGAGGCCCACGATCTCGTCGGGCTGGATCGCCAGCGACACGTCCTGCAAGGCTTGCAAGCCCAAAAAAGATTTAGCCAGCCCGTGTGCCTGAAGGACAGGCGCCAGCGAATCCATTGACATGAGTTGGGTGCGATTAAATTGAGATGGTGAAGACTGAGCGCTCGTTTGCTAAAGTCTACTCGTTGCTCGGATTGAGTCAAGTGCCGGGCAAGTCAAGATATAGGCGTTGTGGCTTTCGAGTTTCGGTTGGATTTCTATGAGGGCCGGGTCGAGAGGGCGGCGGCAGAGGGGGCAGAGTTGGGAGGAAGGCACTGAAGTCAATCTCTCCTATTTCGACGGTAAGATGCTCTTCTTTCCAATAGCTGTAACTGTTCCTCTGCGGGCTGCGCCCTGTCGCCGTTTCCATTGGCCCTCTTTTCCGTCATCCCCGTTGTTCGGGCGGCGGCTGTTACTTCGCCCCAACTCACAAAGTATTTGTCGTAATACTCAATAGAGTATTTGCCATACTTTATCAATTCATCGCGTGAGGGAATATGGCCAATTTGCTTTGCAACCCTCCGAACTTCCAATTGGAGAGTCTTCTTGGGGACCTTATACACTTGCTTCGCCAAACGGGGCACAGGGCTATTCTTACTGGTCAAGACTCGTTCTTCCTTGCGGAATGGGTCCAGGCCATTGAGTATTTCCAAATGCCTTTCTTCAGCCATCTTGCAATACTTTTCGGACGAGTCAACGCCAACGTATTTTCGGCCTAGTTGATGTGCTGTCAGCGTAGTAGTGCCCGCACCGTTAAAGCAGTCAAGGATTGACTCTCCGGGCCTGGTAAAAATCGAAATGAGGCGATACATGAGATGAGGCGGCAGTTGGCAAGGGTGGTCAACCCTTCGGCTGTTGTGCTTTAGCCTGTGAATGTCGCCCCAAAGGTCAGTCAGCGGCGTTCGGTCATTGATACGCGTTGCGATTCGAGTATCCACACAATCAGCTCTTAGGCAGTAGCCGTCCGCCAAAGGTTCGAGGGCATTAAAGGTCTTGGGGGCGCTTGAAACTCTAATATGCTTTGACTCGCCGGTAAGCCCCGGTAATTCACGAGACTCTCCTTTGCTGAAACAGAGGATTGTGTAATGGGCAGGCATTATCAGGCGCACAGGGAAAGCGAGAGCGTCCCATGCAATCCAATTCTGGAACTTGAGAACCGTTTGCATATACAAGAAATGACGGACGGCCCAAAGTGGAATGTTCAAAAGGGCAAGCGTACGGCCTGGCTTTAGAATGCGGGTCAGTTCTCCAATCCATTCATCACACCATTTGAAGTAATCTTGAATCTCTAAGTCGTCGGTGTAGCCGAGGTACTTTTTGCCCAAATTGTAAGGAGGGTCAGTAAAGACAAAGTCAATTGAATTGCTCGGTATGCGTCTAAGTTCTTCTAAGCAATCGCCGTTTAGGATGTGGTCGGTCAAGTCATCTGGTAATTTCTCTTCCTCAAATTCAACGTGCATGAGTTGGGCCGGTAAGCGTTGAAGGTTTAGCGGCCTGCAATCAAAAACGGTTAACTCTTTATGCGGTTCTAGGCCGAATAGGTCTGCGAAGCGGTCAACAACGGGGCTTATATCGCCGCCCAGGTCACAAGAAATATCCCGCCAAACGTCAGATATGAGGGTTCCGGCTTCATGGTAAGTGTGTTTCTTCCCGCCATAGTCTTTCGTAGTCTTGTCGCAAACCGGGCAATAGGTGTACTTGATTCTCGTCTTTGTATGGCGCAAAGACGGTGTATATCGAGTATAGACTAATGCGCCAAAGTGCTGATGGGGTAGTTGCCGCTTGTCTATGATTTGTGACGTAGTGCGGTTTACGGCTATCCAATGCTGATAACGCACTGAAGCAGGCATTTGTGCCTGTACCTGCACGAGGTCTATCACTTCGCCCAAGACCACCAGCGTTGCTGACGGCCCCAAGTTGTCGTCAACTCTGGCCACAAGTTCACCAACCGAGTTTAGGGGGCGGTTATATTCGCTCGCTGTGTTGCAGGCGGGTAATCTCACGATGCAAACGTCAGTCAAACCTTTTGAAGCCGCGAGTAATTCTTCGCGGCTCTGGACGGCAATCTGTCTGACTCGCAGGGGGTGGCTATTCTCTGAAATGTGAGTCATTGTCATTCCATCTTGGAGAAGTATTGTCGAACGAACTGACACAAAATATCTAACTCGCTACGAGAAAAGGCCACAGTGCAATGACTGTACGAGCAAATGACCCTCAATGCACTTTCTCTTTCAAAATTGCCTGCTCCATCTATTACATATGCGATCTTGTGACCCGCCTGCTCCACTTGCTCATAGCGGGATTTAGCCTGACCCGCCTTGCGCTCTATAGTGCTATTTGTTGTCACTTGGAAGCTCACTTCAATTGCCAAGTACTTGGCTGCCTTTGTTACTACTATATCAAAGGCCGTCAACCGTCCTGTCTCGGGATCTGTATGTGTGACACCTGGCAAGCGGCCACCTATCTTAATGTCCGTTCCTGACAGGCCCAACTGCTCTTTGAGATACCGAGCTACAAACTGTTGAGCTATTTGCCCCAAAGAGTTGGCCTTAGCGCCCTTCGTAATTTGACTCACCCAAATGTATCTTTGCTTAATGAAGTCTGTTAGTTGCGCAGGTTTGCCCAAGTGTTCGCCAATTTCGCATTTTGCTAATGTGTTGGCAATTTCCTCATTGTCCCCGCTGTATGCACTACCAAACAAAAGTAGGGCTATCGCATCTTCCTGTAAGTCGCTGAGGGGGTGCTTTTTGAGTAGTTCTTTACCGTCGATTTTAAGTGGCTGATTCCCAAATTTCCTCTTTGGAACAACTTTGAAGGTGTATGTGCGCTGATTGCCCTTCCATCGGTAATGCAACTTCCCATCTGGAAACAACATGCCAAATTCATTGCTGACCTTTCGCAACATCTCTCCGCCGACATCAGCCAAGATGGCTAAATGCTTGAGGAAGAGGTTGGGAGGCAAACTTGAGACCCCGATTATGCTGAACAGATCCTCCAAGTCATTTGTGTCAACGCTAATGATGCTGGTGAACTGGTCTTGTGTTTTGAGCAGTAACGGAATAACGCTCAGTTTGGCTTCCATCTCCGAAAGTTCGGAGGGCCAAAACTTGGATGCTACTTTCTCAAGTTCTTCAAATGTCTTTCGATACTTTGTAAGTTTAGCCATCAGCCCTCTACAGCATTGTTAAGTGTACATATGATGAGCACAAAGTTTAGCACAGATGCTTATCATCGTTGAAGGTGATGACCGTTTTCAATGATGAAATAGAAAGGGCATGGAATGGGCTAATAAGCACTCAGCCGCCCAATTGGGCGGCTGAGAGAAGTCAGATGAACAGCGAGAGCAAAGCCCGTTCGGCCATTTCCATCACCGGGCGGGGGACGATGCCCAGCAGGAAGGTGGCGATGGCGGTGACGCCGACCACGAAGCCCAGCGCGCGGGGCAGGGTCGCCGCCCCCTCCCCTGGCCTCATCCACATCACCATGATCACCCGCAAGTAGTAGAAGGCCGAGATCAGGCTGGTGATTACACCGACGAGGGCCAGCCACATGTAACCGGCGTCAATCGCCGCCCGGAAGACGTAGAACTTGCCAATGAAGCCGACGGTGGGAGGCAGGCCGGTGAGCGAGAGCATGAAGACGGCCATCGCCAGGGCCAGGCCCGGGCGGGTCGCGCCCAGCCCGGCAAAGTCTTCAATGCGGTTGCCTTCACCCTCGCGCTTCTCGACAGCGATGACGACGGCCCACGCACCCAGATTCATCAACGCGTAAGCCATGAGGTAGAAGAGCGCGGCGCTGGCCGCAAACGCCGAGAGGCGGCCCTGCCCACCGGCGACGGCGGCCATGAGAATGTATCCCGCGTGAGCGATAGACGAGTAGGCCAACATGCGTTTGATCGAGCTTTGGGCAATGGCCACCACGTTGCCAAGCGTCATTGTCAGCGCCGAGACAATGGCGACGACGGGAACCCAATCAGCCGAGAGAGCGGGAAAGGCGGTGAAGAAGACTCGCAGGAGCGCGGCGAAGCCGCCAGCCTTGGCCCCAACCGACATGAAAGCCGTCACTACGGTGGGAGCGCCTTCGTACACGTCCGGCGTCCACATGTGAAACGGGACAGCCGCCACTTTGAACGACAGGCCGACGAGGATCAGAGCCGCGCCCGCCAGCAACAACGGATCAGTGGCGGACGCCGAAGTGATGGCCGCCACCACGCCCTGAAGGTTGGTCGTTTGAGTAGCGCCGTAAGTGAGGGCCACACCATACACAAAGAAGCCCGAAGCGAACGCGCCGAGCAGGAAGTATTTCATGGCCGACTCTTCGGAGTCGGCGCGCGGGCGGGCGAACCCGGCTAAAACGTAGAGCGGGATCGAGAGCAGTTCGAGGGCGAGGAAGACGATGATCAGATCGCTGGCCGAGGCCATCATCATCATGCCGGTGATGGCAAACAGCAGGAGCGGGTAGAACTCGCCGCGCTCGATGTTGTTCTTCTTGAGGTAGTCGAGGGCCATCAGGATTCCGGCGGCCCCGGTGAACAACACAATCAAGTTGAGCAGGTTGGCAAAGCCGTCAAACGTCACCATGCCGTTGAAGGCGACGATGGGCAGGCCGAGCCGGGATACCAAAAGGCCAACCCCAAAAGTGACGGCCAAACCGAGCAAGGCCAGCCAACCGGTGATCGCCTTGCGCGTCTTGGGAATCCACAAGTCGGCCAGCAGAAGCAGGCACGCCCACCCGGCCAGGGTGAACATGGGGAGGATGGCGTTGAAGTCGGAAGTTGTCATATTGAATACTCAATACCGAATACTCAGTACCCAATATTGGGTATTGAGTATTGCGTATTCTGTATTTATCGCAAAGCCACCGCCGCGCCATTCAGCACCTGCACCAGTTGGTTGACAGCAGGGCTCATCAGGTTGAAGAACGGGGCCGGGTAGAGGCCGATCCAGAAGATCATGATCAGCAGAGGGACCATCACCGCCACTTCGCGCCAGTTGAGGTCGGCCAGGCCTTCGTTGGCCGGGTTCTCCACCTTGCCCAGGAACATCTTCTGGAACATCCACAACATGTAGACGGCGGCCAGGATGACGCCGAGCGAGGCGAGGGCGGCGTAAATGTAAGAACCAAACGGCCCACCGGGTTGGCCGGCGCCCCACGCGCCAAGCAAAATGGCAAACTCGCCGACGAAGCCGTTGAGTCCGGGCAATCCCATTGACGACAGAGAGACGATCAACATGATCGTGCCGTAAAGCGGCATGACTTTCCACAAGCCGCCGAACTGGGCCAGCTCACGGGTGTGCCGCCGCTCGTAAATCATGCCGACGAGGAGGAACAACGCCCCCGTCGAGAGGCCGTGGTTGATCATTTGCAGAACCGCGCCCTGGATGCCCTGGGCGTTGAGGGCGAAGAGGCCGAGCATCACAAAACCCAGGTGGCTCACCGACGAATAGGCGACCAGCTTCTTCACGTCCTTTTGTGGGTACGACACAATCGCGCCGTAGATGATGCCGATGACGGCCAGCACGGCGATGGCCGGCGCGTATTGCCGGGCGGCTTCGGGGAAGAGGCCGAGGTTGAAGCGCAGGAAGCCGTAGGTGCCAAGCTTCAGCAGGACGCCCGCCAGGATGACCGACCCGGCGGTGGGCGCTTCAACGTGGGCGTCGGGCAGCCACGAGTGGAGCGGCCAGACCGGCACTTTGATGGCGAAGGCCGCCGCGAAGGCCAGGAAGAGCAAGCCCTGCGCCGCCGCCGGAACTTTGCCGAGCATGTCGGTGTAGGAGAACGTGCCGACGTTGATGCCCAGCCACAGAATAGCCAGCAACATCAAAATGGAACCGGCCATCGTGTAAAGGAAGAATTTGATGGCGGCGTACATCCGGTTGGAGCCGCCCCAGATGCCGACCAACAAATACATCGGCACCAGGCTGAATTCCCAGAAGACGTAGAACAGGAAGAGATCAAGGGCGACGAACACGCCGACCATGCCCACTTCGAGCAGGAGGAAGAAGATCATATATTCCTTCACCCGCTCCTCCACTGCCGTCCACGAGGAGAAGATGGCGATGGGCGTGAGGAAGGTGGTGAGCAGAACCAGCAGGAGGCTCGCGCCGTCAATGCCCAGGTGGAATTCCATGTTCCAGTTCGAGCCGATCTGAATCCACGGGGCGCGTACCACCAACTGCATCCCAGGATCGTTGGGGTTGAACTGGATGAGCATCACCAGCGATAGCAGGAAGGTGATGAGCGACGCGCCCACCGCGATCCAGCGGATGGTATCCTTCTGCTCTTTGGGCGTGAAGAGCAGGACGATCACGCCGAGCACAGGAAAGAAGGTGACAACAGTCAGAGTAGCAAACAACACATCCATAGAATGATCTCCAACCTTTTCACCGCGAAGGCACGAAGTTCGCAAAGATTTTTATGATTTTCTTTGCGTCCTTTGCGTCTTAGCGGTTCAGTTTTATCTTGTGAACAAGAAGAAGCTCAATATTGCCAGCACGCCGACCAGCACGGCCAGCGCGTAATTGCGAACGTAGCCGGTTTGCAATCTGCGCCAGACATCCGCCGTCTCGCGCACCCAACCAGCCAGCCCGTCGAAGAACCGGTCTACGATGCCCTTGTCCACAAAGCCGGACGTGAATCCGGCCAGCCAGCGGAAGCCGCCCGCCAGGATATTGTCGTGGAAGATGTCGTGCCACAAATCCCAGTCCAAAGCAAAGGCGGTGAAACT